>JAYVSX010000019.1:0-3318 GCA_043774975.1 Rubrivivax sp. | reverse complement strand
AAGTCCGCACCGAGGGGCTGAAACCCCGCGCCGCCGGGCCGGCAGCAGCAGCGCGGCGCAAAGTGAAGCCATGATCCTGCTCGACACCAACATCTGCATTTACATCATCAACGCCCGGCCGCCGGCGGTGCTGGCGCGCTTCAGGCAGCACCGCATGGGCGAGATTGGTGTGTGCAGCGTGGTGGTCGCCGAACTGGCCTTCGGCGTGGCCAAGAGCGGCTCGGCGCGCAACCGCCAGGCGCTCGAGATGTTTCTCGCGCCGCTGGCCGTGCTGCCCTTCGACGACGCCGCGGCCTGGGCCTACGGCACGCTGCGCGCCGAGCTCGAAGCTCGCGGCACGCCCGTCATCGCACCAATCAGCGCGCTTGACACGTTGATCGCTGCGCATGCGCTGAGCCTGCACGCGCTGCTGGTCACCCACAACACGCGCGAGTTCGCGCAGGTCAGCGGCCTGCAACTGGCCGACTGGACCAGCCGGCGCGCTGGCGCGAACGGCACGACGCCATCGCCGGCAAGCTGCAGCAGGCCCGCGCCGCCTGCGCGAAGAAGCTAGAGCCTGCGCTTCAGCATGTCAACGTGCCGTCGCGCATCGTGCACAACGCGATCGAGCTCGACACCTGGCTCACCGAGGTGCGCACCGCCGCGCTGGCCAAGTTGGCGGCAGGGCCGGTTCAGCTTTGACGCGCATCCTCGCATCGCGCCTACTGGCGCCTACCTGCACCACCAAAACGCCAGCCGTAGTTGCCATGGACAACGGCGTCGGTTGTTGGCACACTCAACAACATGAAGGCCATCGAGTTGCTGCGGCGTCGCATCCCCTACAGCGAATCATCCTTCGCAGATTTGGTTCTATGGCAACTCGCTGCGCCCTTGCCCGGTTCCTCGCACCGCTACAAGTACCGGCTCGCCTACGTCGTGAACGGCGACTGCCTACTGCGGTACGACAACGAGTCAGGCAAAGGCGACCACCGCCACTTCAGAGGCAAGGAGTCGACGTACAAATTCGAGTCGGCCCGGCAGCTCATCGCGGCTTTTCAACGCGACATCGAAAGGATCCATCGTGAAGACAGTAACCCTTGATGTTCGGCGCCCGCAGGATTCCATGGCCGATTTTGTACAGGCGTGGGACACGGGCAAGGCCCAGAAAGCAGCGCGCATTTCCTTCGCCACGCCCGAGCTGCTGTGGAAGGTGCTGACGGCAAAGCGCTGGGAAATTCTCAAGGCCATGTGCGGCGCTGGGCCGCTCACGGTTCGCGAGGCTGCGCGCAAAGTTGGCCGAGACGTCAAGGCCGTCCACACCGATTTGGCCGCCCTGCTTGCTGCCGGCGTCTTGAACCGTACCGAAGCCGGCCAGGTCGAGTTCCCCTACGAGGCTGTCAAAGTCGAGTTCCTGCTCCAGGCCGCCTGAAGCGGGAAGCGCCCTGACTTACATCAACCCTTGCGTCCAGGCGGGGCGCCTGCCCCCACGATCCAGGGAATCCCATTGAAGAAATGCCTTTCCCGCGAACACCGCCGCGCGCTCGAAAACACGGTGGCCGCCGCCCGCATCGATGCCGAGTCGGGTGCCGAGAAGGCGCTGCAAGCACTGGCCGTGGGCGCGGCCGCCGCACCCGCGCACCTGAGCCCCGAACAGGGCGCCCTGCGCGTGCGCCTGCGCGAGCACGCACGGCAGTTGGGCGACCCGCGCCGCGTTGACCCGCACCGCGCCGGCACCAACCAGGCCACAGACCGCCTGCTGGTCGAAGTGGCCTATGAGCACTGGCACCGCATGCTGTTTGCCCGCTTCCTGGCCGAAGCCGAGTTGCTGATGCACCCCGACGGCTACCCCGTCACGCTGGCCGACTGCAAGGAAGACGCGGCCACCTGGGTGCCACCCGTGGGTTCACGCACACCCAGTGAATGGGAGGTGGCGGGCCGCTACGCCAGCGCCATGCTGCCCAACGTGTTTCGCCCCGACAGCCCGGCGCTGGCGCTGGCGCTGCCGCTGGAAAGCCAGCAGGCGCTGGAGCGCCGCCTGGCTGCGCTGCCCGCCGATGTCTTCAGCGCCGACGACAGCCTGGGCTGGAGCTACCAGTTCTGGCAGGCGCCGCGCAAACAGGCGGTGCAACGGCAGATGAAAAACGCCGGCACCAAGGTGGGCGCCGACGAGCTGCCGGCCGTCACCCAGCTCTTCACCGAGCCCTACATGGTGGCCTTTCTGTTGGAAAACGCGCTTGGCGCGTGGTGGCACCGCGCGCATGCGGGCAAGCCGCTGCCGGTGGCGATGCCGTACCTGCGCATGGCCGCAGACGGCAAGCCTGCCGCGGGGGCGATGGCCGGCTGGCCGCAGACGCTGGCTGAGTTCAGGGTGCTTGACCCGTCGCTCGGCTCGGGCCACTTCCTGGTCAGCGCCTTGCACCTGCTGGTGCCGTTGCGCATGGCGGCCGAGGGCTTGAGTGCGAAGCAGGCGGTGGACCGCGTGTTGGCTGAAAACCTGCATGGGCTGGAGCTGGACGCGCGCTGTGTGGAGATCGCAGCCTTTGCGCTGGCGCTGGCCGCGTGGCGCTATCCGGGTGACGACGGCCGGGCGCTGGGTGTGCGGCCGCTGCCACGGCTGAACATCGCGTGCTGCGGCCTGGCGCCACAGACACGCCGGGCCGACTGGCTGGCGTTGGCGGGCGGCGATGCGCGGCTTGAGGCCGGGATGGGGGCGCTGTATGAGTTGTTCCAGAAGGCGCCGGAACTTGGCAGCCTCATTGACCCTGGCAGTACGACCGCCAAGGCTGGGCTGTTCGATGCGCGCTGGGAGGAACTGGCATCGCTGCTGGACGCAGCGTTGGCCGCGGATGCAGTGGCTGCGGGCGGGACTGAGATCACCGAAGCTGGTGCGGCAAAGCACGAAGCCGCTGTGGCGGCACAGGGTATGGCGGCCCCCCGCGCAGAAAGGAAACGCCTTGAAAACGCCCAATGACGAAATGCGTGGCCAGTACAAACGCTCGGACTTCACGCGCCTGGAACGGGCAAAGTTCCACAAGGCAGCAATCAAGGGAAGCTGCGTCGCCTTGTACGACCCTGCGGTCAAGAAAGAGCCTTCCCGAGGGCCGAAGTGGTGAAACAAGCGCTGCTCGGCTTGCTCAAACTTGCAGCGCAAACAGTGCGCATTGCGGCCCCGGCAAGGCGGCCGGTACGCAAGCACATCGGCGCTTAACGTGAAGATAGCCCCAGCGGCGAAAATCGATCCGAAGGAGTCAACCATGCTCACCGTCCGTGCCACCCTCGAACCCAACGGCCACCTTGTATTGCCGCCCGCCTTGGTGCAAACCAAACCGGTGCCCGTGC
>JAYVSX010000018.1:0-17335 GCA_043774975.1 Rubrivivax sp. | reverse complement strand
GCTATGAAGAGGCGGCGGCGCAAGGTTTGTATGCAGGCGCCAATGCGGCGCTGCAGGTGCAAGGCAAGGCGCCGTGGTTGCCGCGCCGTGACCAAGCCTATCTGGGTGTGCTGGTCGACGATCTGGTCACCAAGGGCGTGAATGAGCCCTACCGGATGTTCACCAGCCGCGCGGAATACCGCTTGCAGCTGCGCGAAGACAACGCCGACTTGCGCCTCACCGAAGTCGGTCGTGAGTTGGGCCTGGTGGGCGACCTGCGCTGGGCTGCCTTCTGCCTCAAGCGTGAACGGCTGGAACGCGAGTTGCAGCGGCTGCGCGCCACTTGGGTCCGCCCAGCCACGTTGATGGCCGCTGACGCGGAGCGTTTGCTGGGCAAGGCCTTAGAGCACGAGTACGCGCTGGCTGACTTGCTGCGTCGGCCGGGCGTGAACTTTGATGCGGTGTGCGAGGCCGCGCGCACAGCCGGGCATCGCGACGCTGTTTCACGTGAAACACTGCGCTCGGAGTTTGGCGTTGAAGCGGCCGATGCCGTGATTGAGCAGATCGAGATCGGTATCAAATACGCTGGCTACATCGACAAACAAAACGCCGAAGTTGAACGGGCGGCATCCCTGGACAGCTTGCTTTTGCCGGAGGCATTGGACTACACCCAGGTGACTGCGCTGTCTTTCGAAGTCCGTCAAACCTTGCAGCGCCAGCGCCCTGCCACCCTGGGCCAGGCTTCGCGGATGTCGGGGGTTACGCCGGCCGCGATTTCCTTGCTGCTGGTGCACCTTAAGAAACTGAAGGTCGGCGCTGTTGCAGGCGACCCCGCAGGCGACCCCGCACGAGAACTGCCGACGGGCGAGGCGGCCTGAGTGGCCAGCGAGCTGGCGCCGATTTTCGCGGCTTTGGGCCTGGCGGCCACACCACAGCAAGAGCAGCAGCTGCTGCAGTACCTGGATTTGCTTCAGCGCTGGAACGCCACCTACAACCTCACGGCCGTGCGTGACCGCCAAGGCATGCTGACCCAGCACCTGGCCGACTGCCTGGCCGTGGTTCAGCCATTGGCCTGTGTCCTGCCCAAGGGCCGCGTGCTGGACGTGGGCAGTGGAGGCGGTTTGCCGGGGGTGGTGATGGCCATCATGTGCGCTGCACTGCATGTGACCTGTGTTGACACGGTGGGCAAGAAGGCGGCCTTCGTTCGTCAGGTGGCTGGCGCTTTGGGCTTGGGTAACCTTCAATCCGCCCATGCCCGCGTGGAAGTGCTGGCTTTGCCGGCCTTCGATTTGATCATTTCACGTGCTTTTGCCTCACTCGCGGACTTCACCTCGCTGACACGGCCACTGCTTGCGCCTGGTGGTGCCTGGATGGCGATGAAGGGCAAGAGCCCTGATGCGGAGGTGGCTCAGCTGCCGCCCGGTATTTTGGTGTTTCACGTGGAACAACTGCAGGTTCCCACCTTGGACGCCGAGCGGTGCCTGGTGTGGATGAAACCCCAAGCCTTGGAAGCGACAAAGCTTTGATGATCCGATCCCTGTTGATGGCCACCCTGCTTCTGAGCGGATCGCCGGCATCCGGCCAAAGAAACAGCCAAAGTGCGGCGCTTGCACCCCTGGCCGCGCTGCCCAGCCTGGACGTGCCAGCCTACATGGGGACGTGGTATCAGGTGGCCTGGTTCCCCAACCGATTTCAAAGCCAGTGTGCCTCGGACACCGCTGCCACTTACCGGCAGTTGGAAGGCGGTCAGGTCGAGGTGATCAACCGCTGCCGTCTTGCCGACGGGCGTCTGGACGACGTCACCGGTGTCGCACGTCCGGCCGGTTCCACCCTGGCGGGCAGCCAGCTGCAACCCGCTCAACTGGAAGTGAGCTTCCTGCCCAGTGCGCTGCGCTGGTTGCCCATCTGGGGCTCCTATTGGGTGATTCAGCTGGCTGACGATGGCCGCTATGCCGTGGTCAGTGAAGCGCAGCGCAAGTACCTTTGGGTGTTGTCACGCACGCCCCAGCTGCTGCCGGCCGATCAAACTGAGATACGCTCCCGCCTCGTTCGCCAGGGCTTTGACCTTTCGCGCTGGCAGACTCATCCACACACGGCACCGCCCTCAGCCGCCCGCTGAACCGGCGCCGCCATCCGCGGAGTTCCCACCATGCTCGGCATTGCCGACTTTGGCGCCTTTTGCGCTTCGATCCTGCTGTTTCTGGCCTTGCCAGGGCCGGGAACCTTTGCGCTGCTCACGTCCACCGGCAAAGGCGGTTTCAAAGGCGGTGCTGCCGCCACATGGGGTGTGATCGTGGGCGACCAGGTGCTGCTTTGGCTGGCGGTGGCGGGCGTTGCGGCCATGCTGGCGGCCCATCCCATGGTCTTCAAGGCGGTGCAGTACGCCGGTGCTGCCTATTTGGCCTGGATCGGGTTGAAGTTGATTTTTGCCAAACCCGGGTCGGCCTCACTCGTTCACATCGAGCCGCACCAGTACGCACGCCAAGCTTTTTTTATCACCCTGCTCAACCCCAAGGCGATCGTCTTTTACATGGCGTTTTTCCCGCTCTTCATCGACCCTGCCCAGCACCGCGGAGCGGTCACGTTTGCAGCCATGGCCACCACCATTGCCGTCATCACCGCCGTGTACTGCCTGCTGCTCTGCGCATTTGCAGACGCCATCAGCGCCAAGGTGCGTGCCAACAGGGCGCTGGCGCGGGGTCTTGAAAAGTTAGCCGGTGTCTTTCTGATCGGCTTTGGCATCCGGCTCACGGCTCAATAAGCACCCACTCACCCACCCACCATGCGCATCTTTTGCATTGCCAACCAAAAGGGCGGGGTCGGCAAGACCACCACCACCGTCAACCTCGCCGCCGGTTTGGCCCAAGTGGGGCGACGGGTGTTGCTGGTGGATCTGGACCCCCAGGGCAACGCCACCATGGGTTCGGGCATCGACAAGCGCAAGCTCGACCCCAGTGTCTACGACGTGTTGCTGGAAACCACCGCCATCCGTGACGCGCGCCTGCCCAGCCCTCATGGCGGTTACGACGTGCTGGGCGCCAACCGCGACTTGGCCGGCGCCGAGGTGGAACTGGTCCAACTGGAGCGACGCGAAAAACGCCTGAAGCTGGCCCTTCAGGCGGTGAAGGATGACTACGACTTCGTGCTCATCGACTGCCCGCCGTCCTTGAGCATGCTCACGCTCAATGGCCTGTGTTCAGCCCACGGCGTCATCGTGCCGATGCAGTGCGAGTACTTTGCGTTGGAGGGCCTGTCGGACTTGGTCAACACCATCAAGCAGGTGCATGCCAACCTCAACGCGGAACTGGAAATCATTGGCCTGTTGCGGGTGATGTTCGACCCGCGCATCACGCTGCAGCAACAGGTCAGTGATCAACTCAAGACGCACTTTGGCGACAAGGTGTTCAACACGGTGATCCCGCGCAACGTGCGCTTGGCCGAGGCGCCCAGCTACGGCCAGCCTGGCGTCACCTTTGACCCGGCTTCAAAGGGTGCCCAAGCCTTTGTCGAATTTGCCAAAGAGATGTCTGCGCGACTGGGTTGAGGGCCGGTCAGCCCACCAACGACGCTTGCGCTGTTCGCCGAGTCTCCATGAACCGCTTTGACGACACCTTGATGTCCCGGGTGGAAGACGCCGGCCTGAATGCCAGTGCCCCACCGCAACAGCGCTGGCTGGACGGTTGGCTGGTGCGCTACCTGCCAGGCAAGGCGCGGCGCGCCCGCTGCATCAATGCTTTAGCGCCCGGGCGGCTGCCTCTGGCAGAAAAACTGGCGCTGGCAGCGCCGGTGTATCAAGCTGCCGGCGTGCCGATGATCTTTCGCCTGACCGCCTTCACGCAACCGCCACGGCTGGACGCCGAGCTGGCAGCCATGGGTTACGGCGTGGTGGACCACACGCGGGTGATGATCTGCCCCCAGCTGCCCGTGGTTTCAGGTGCGTCGACGCTGCCCGCAGGATTGACCTGGGTTGCACTGGACGGCCAGCTGTTTGCGCAGGCCGTGGGTGCCCTGCGGGGTTCACCCAACGATCACGTCAGCAGCCACGCCCTGCGGCTGGCGCACTCACCCGTGCCTTACCAAGGTTTTGCGCTGCGCCGGGAAACCGACGGCGCGGTTTTGGCCTGCGGGCAAGTTGCGCAGGAAGGTGAGATGGTGGGTCTGTACGACGTGTTCACCCATGAATCGGTGCGCGGCCAAGGCTTGTCCAGCCTACTGTGTGAGCGCATGCTTGCGATATCAGCCAGCCAGGGAGCCAAGTTGGCCTACTTGCAGGTGGACACTGAAAACGAGCCGGCGCTTAAGGTCTACCGCCGGCTGGGCTTTGCAGACGCCTATCGCTACCACTACCGCGAGCGCCAAACGCAGGTCTGAGGCAGGCGTGGGTTGATCAGCAGTGCAGATCCGCCAACAGCCCGAACCAGGCTTGGCAGGCTCCTAGAGGCCCAAGCCCTCGTCAACACCCAAGTGAACGTTCATGGCCTGCACCGCCGCCCCGCTGGCACCTTTGCCCAGGTTGTCCAAGCGTGCGGCCAGGATGACTTGGGTGTCGTTGGCAAACACCAGGATGTCGACCCGGTTGGTGTCGTTGCAGGCCTGCACATCCAGAAAGCCGCTCTCCAGCGCGGTGGGGTCGCGCAAAGGCCGGACACGGATGAAGCGCTCATCCGCGTAACGCGTGGCCAAAGCAGCGTGCAGGGTCTCGGCCGTGGTGTGCAGGTCCTTCAGGTGCAAAGGAACCGTCACCGCCAGGCCTTTGTAGAAGTTGGCCACCACCGGCATGAAAATCGGCGCCGTCGTCAAGCCGGTGTGCGCCATCATTTCGGGCAAGTGCTTGTGGGTCAGCGTCAAAGCATAGGGGCGCGGCGAAGTGAGCGCAGGCTCAAGCCCAGACGCTTGTGCCGCCTGATACTGCTCAATCATCTTCTTGCCGCCACCCGAGTAACCGGAAATCGACGTTGCGCTCACGGCCAAGCCAGCCGGCACCAGCCCGGCGTCGACCAGGGGCCGCATCAGCAGGATGAAAGCGCTGGCATGACAGCCTGGGTTGGCGATGCGCTTGGCTGCGCGGAGGGCGGCGCGCTGGCCAGCGACCAGTTCGGGCAAACCAAACACCCAACCCGGTGCGGTGCGGTGCGCGGTGCTGGCGTCGATGAGGCAGGTGCGCGGGTTGGTGACCCAAGACGCTGCTTCGCGTGAGGCTGCGTCGGGCAGGCACAAAAAGGCCACGTCCGAAGCGTTCAGCAAGCGGGCGCGTTCGGCGCTGTCTTTGCGGCGGTCGGCATCGATGCGCAGAACTTCCACGTCGGAACGCGCGGCCAGGTATTCATGGATGCGCAGGCCGGTGGTGCCTTCTTGGCCGTCCACAAAAACGGTGAATGTCATCTCATCCTCTCTGACGGCTGGGCCTTGGCGCTTGCAGTTGGCTCGTGTGGGTGAAAAGGTAGCGCGATTTTGCGGCGGTGGTACGGCGGTGGGCCCTAGCCCACAATGCCGCAGCAACGCAGCAACGCAGCAACGCAGCAAGGATAAGGGCAATGGCTGAAGCCGTGCACCAAGCAAAGCGTGTCTTGATCTTGCCGGGCTGGCAAAACTCGGGCCCCGAACACTGGCAAAGCCGCTGGGAGCGTCTGCATGGCTTCCAACGTGTGCAGCAGGCCGACTGGAACCTGCCGCTGCGAGGCGACTGGATGATGCAGCTTGAGCAAGCCCTGCTGGACGACCCGCGCCCGGTGGTTCTGGTGGCGCACAGCTTGGGCTGCCAACTGGTGGCCTCTTGGGCCGCGCACTCCAAGAACACGGTTGCCGTGGCCGGCGCCTTGCTGGTGGCCCCGCCTGACACGGCGCACCCTGAAACCCCGCCGCAGCTGGCCAGCTGGCGCGTCATCAGCCGGCAAGCCCTGCCCTTTCCTTCGCTCATGCTGTACAGCAGCAACGACCCTTTCTGCGTTTCGACACGGGCCTTGGCGATGGCCCGGGACTGGGGTTCGCGGGCGACGAGTTTGGGCGCCGCGGGACACATCAACGCCGACACTGGGTTGGGCGACTGGCCCGCGGGCATTGAACTTGTGCGCCAGCTGCAGGCGACCCTGACAAATCCGACGGGACGAGCAGGCCCAGCAAGTCGGGCGACAGGCTCCTAGAGAGCCTGAAGCGATGAACAGCCGCTTGGGTCGGTCGATTTTGGTCGGGCTCTTGGCCATGGTGGTGCTGGGCTGGACGCAGGTGTTGGGTTCGCGCTTGTTCTGGGTTGTTGGCATCGGCTTGGCCGTGCTGCTGGCCAGCGCCACGTGGCTGGCTCTGCCGCGCAGTTCCGATCTGCAGGCCTGGCTGCGCGAGCGCTTCTGGTCGCGCCAAGAGGGCAGCTACCACGCCTTCAGCGGCGTGGGTCTGCGCGTGGACGACGATGGCCGCCATGTCTGGATGGACGGCCAAGGCCTGTTGCGGGCCTTGGGGCGGCGTGAGGCCGACGAGGTGCTGGCTGCGCGCCTGACGGGCATGTGGCGGCGTGACGCCAAAGGGGTGTTGATGGTGCGGGTGGACGCCGTTATCGACTACCTGGGGCACATGCCCGAGCGCAAGGACCCACGCGTGCAAAAACTGCGCCGCTACCTGGAGCGCGATGTGCTGCATCCAGCGGCCGAGCGCCGTCGGCGGGCTTGATCGTTCGTTGAGAGTGGCGCAAGCCGGTGGTATCCGGCGCTGTCATGGTCATCGCCACGGTCATCGCCAAGATCAACGCCAAGGTCACCGCCATCGGATGCCATCACAGGACGCCGCTGAATTTCAGCACCACAGCGCCGTCGGTGACAATCCGCTCATGGTCACCAAGAAACCCAAAGGCCTGGGCCTGGGCCTGGAAGCGCTGCTCGGCCCCCGGGTCAGTGACGCGCCACCCGCAGAGCCTGGCCCCCCCACAACGCTGCCCTTGAGCGCGCTGCGTGCTGGCAAGTACCAGCCGCGCACGCGCATGGACGAAGGCTCGCTGTACGAGCTGGCCGAAAGCATCAAGAGCCAAGGCGTGATGCAGCCCATCCTGGTGCGCCCGCTGGGCGCCACGCCTGACCAGGGTTTCGAGATCATTGCCGGTGAGCGGCGTTTCCGCGCTGCCAAGCTGGCTGGGCTGGACAGTGTGCCGGTGTTGGTCAAGGTGGTGGCCGACGAAGCCGCCGCCGTGATGTCCTTGATCGAAAACATCCAGCGCGAGGACCTCAACCCGCTGGAAGAAGCCCAGGGCCTGCAGCGCCTGGTCACCGAATTCAAGCTCACCCATGAACAAGCTGCGCAAGCGGTGGGCCGCAGCCGCAGCGCGGCCAGCAACCTGTTGCGCTTGCTGAACCTGGCCGAGCCGGTGCAGCAGATGCTGCTGGCCGGTGACATCGACATGGGCCACGCCCGCGCTTTGCTGGCTTTGCCCGCGGCCCAACAGGTGATGGCGGCCCAGGAAATCACCGCCAAGAAGCTCAGCGTGCGTGACGCCGAACGGCTGGTGGTGCGGGCCACCCAGGAAACAGGCCGCCCCAACAAGCCCAAGCCCAAAGCCAAGTCACGCGACCTGGCGCGGCTGGAAGAACGCCTGGCCGACCGGCTGACCGCTGCGGTTGAAATCCGCGTCAAGCGACGCACCAAGCGCGGTGAAGCCGGCGAAATTGCGATTGCCTTTGGCTCGCTGGAAGAGCTCAACGGTTTGTTGGACAAGTTGGGCGCGGGCGAGACCTGAGCGGCCGTTGTC
The DNA here is from genome assembly GCA_043774975.1 of Rubrivivax sp. GTDB lineage: Bacteria > Pseudomonadota > Gammaproteobacteria > Burkholderiales > Burkholderiaceae_C > Rubrivivax. The sequence continues at coordinate 9,627 of JAYVSX010000018.1, read as the reverse complement.
GGGCAGCAGCAGACAGACGCAAGCACCGGTACAAGCCCCTGTACACGCACCGGTACACGCACCCACGCCATGTCGTCACACATCACGCTGCGCCAGTTCCGCTACTTCATCGCCGTGGCAGAAAGCGGCAGCGTGGCGGCGGCCTCGCGCATGCTCAACATCGCGCAAAGCGCGGTCACCAAGAGCATGCAAGAGCTGGAAGACGACCTGGGTCGCACGCTCTTCGCCCGCAGTTCCCGCGGCATGCAGCTCACACCGCAAGGCCATCGCTTTTTGGCCAGCGCCCACCAGGTTTTGGCCGCAGTGGCCCAGGCCACACGGGAACGTGGCAGCGACGACGACGCCAGCGCGGGCTTGGGCGGAACCTTGGCGGTGGGCGTGACCAGCCTGGTGGCGGGTTACTACTTGAGCGCCCTGTTCAGCCGCTACCGGCGCAGCTGCCCGCGCGTGGCGGTCTACGTCACCGAGGACGCGCCCCGCTTTTTGGAGCACCTGCTCATCAATGGCGAGCTCGACGTGGCCATCATGCTCAGCAACTCGTTGAGCGAACCCCAGGCCCTGGTGGCCGAGACGCTGACGCGCAGCCCCAACCGGGTCTGGCTGCCCTCCAACCACGCCCTGTGCGCGCGCGACGAGCTGACACTGGCCGAGTGCGCGGCCTGCGACCAGATCGTGCTGGAGGCCGACCGCGTGGACGAGCTGATGCGTGCGGTGTGGGCGCGCCACCAGCTCAAGCCCCAGACCATTCTGCGCACCGCCTCTTTGGAAGCCGTGCGCTCCTTGGTGGGTGCTGGCGCGGGCATCGCGGTGCTGCCCGATTTTTTGTACCGGCCGTGGACCTTGGATGCAGAACACGTGGAAGTCAGACCGCTGCGCGACGTGCTGCCAACGGTGGACGTGGGACTGGTGTGGCGGCGTGGCAGCGGCCTGAAGCCGGCGGCCAGGGAGTTCATCGAACAGGCCCGAGAAAGTTCACACGCGCGGCGTGCTTGAACGCGCGGGCAAGCCCGAGTACCGCAAGACCCTTGATCCCCAAAACCGACCGCTGCCGCCGCGCGCCGCTCTGTTGCCGTGGTCCCGGTACCGGCCCGCCGAAGGCTCAAGCTCCTGCGGCTTGGCGATCTACAGCTTGACCATCACATGCCGGGGCACGGTGTAGTCCTCCAGCGCGTACATGCTCAGGTCTTTGCCGTAGCCGCTGCTCTTCAAGCCGCCGTGCGGCATCTCGTTGACCAGCATGAAGTGGGTGTTGATCCAGGTGCAGCCGTAGCGCAGTTTTTTGGCCACCCGCATGGCCAGGCTCACGTCCTGCGTCCAGACGCTGCTGGCCAGGCCGTAGTCGCTGTCGTTGGCCCAGGTGATGGCTTGTTCGGCGCCGGTGAAGCGGGTCACGCTGACCACCGGGCCAAAAACCTCGCGCTTGACGATTTCATCGTCTTGCAGCGCGCCGGCCACCACGGTGGGTTCATAGAAGAAGCCGCCGCCAAACTTCGGCCCCACCACCGCTTTGCCACCGGCCGTGATTTCCATGTGGCCGACCATCTGCGCGCGTTCTACGAAACTGGCCACGCGGTTGCGTTGGCGGTCGCTGATCAGCGGCCCGATCTCAGCGTCGGCCTCGTCTTGCATGCCCACCTTGATGCCCTTGACGGCGCTGCTCAGGTCGGCCACCAGCTTGTCGTAGATCTTGGCGCCGGCGTAAACGCGGCAAGCGGCCGTGCAGTCCTGGCCGGCGTTGTAGTAGCCAAAGGTGCGCAGGCCTTCCACCACTTGGCCCAAGTCGGCGTCGTCGAACACCAGCACCGGCGCCTTGCCACCCAGTTCCAGGTGCGTGCGCTTGAGGGTGCCGCTGGCGGCTTGCAAGATCTTGCGGCCGGTAGACACATCACCGGTCAGGCTGACCATGGCCACCTTGGGGTGCTCCACCAGCGGCTGGCCCACCGTGGCGCCGCGCCCGGTGATGACGTTGAGCACGCCCTTGGGCAGCAGCTCTGCGGCCACCTGGGCCAGCAGCAACGTGCTCAGCGGTGTTTGTTCACTGGGTTTGATGACCACCGTGTTGCCCGCCGCCAAGGCCGGAGCAATCTTCCAGGCCGCCATCATCAGCGGGTAGTTCCACGGCGCAATGGACGCCACCACGCCCACCGCGTCGCGCCGGATCATGCTGGTGTGGCCGGCCAGGTATTCACCTGCCAGCGGCCCGCCCATGCAGCGCACGGCGCCGGCAAAGTAGCGAAAGCAGTCGACTGCGGCGGGGATCTCGTCGCCCAGGGCCCGCGCAAAGGGCTTGCCGCAGTTCAAGCTTTCCAGGCGGGCAAATTCTTCGGCCCGCGCCTCGATGGCGTCGGCCAGTTTCAGCAGCAGGCGGCTGCGCTCCAGGGGCGTGGTTTCGCTCCAGGCCTCAAAGGCGCGGTGGGCTGCCGATACGGCCTTGTGCACCTGCTCGGGGCTGGCCTCGGGCACGGCCACCAGCAACTCGCCAGTGGACGGGTTGAGCACACGTTCGGCTTCGCCTTCGCCCGGTACAAAGGCACCGTCGATGAACAAATGCGTGGGCAGCGTGGGCAGCGTTGGCAGTGCGGGGGTGGTCATGGGGGGCTCCTTGGGTGGAAGTCTTCCGTGGGCCGGGCCGGGCCACGGAGCAGAGAAGTCAGCAGGTCAGCGGTGTCCCGGCTCGTCAGCGCGGGTCAGGGAATAAGCAATCAGGATGGGCACAAAGGTCAAGGCGATGATCACCACCGCCACCACGTTGGTGACGGGGCGTTGGCGCGGGCGGATCAGCTCTTGCAGCATCCAGATCGGCAGCGTGGTTTGTTGGCCCGCAGTGAAGGTGGTGACGATGACTTCGTCAAAACTCAGCGCAAAGGCCAGCAAGGCGCCGGCCAACAGCGCGCTGCCCAGCTGCGGCAGGATGATGTAGCGCAGCGTCTGAAAGCCGTCGGCGCCCAGGTCCATGCTGGCTTCGATCAAGTTGGGGTTGAGCCGCCGCAGGCGCGCCACGGCGTTGTTGAACACCACCACCACACAAAAGGTGGCGTGGCCGATGACGATGGTCCAGAAGCTGAAGGGAATCTCCAGCGTGTGGTACGCCGAGCGCAGCGCAATGCCGGTCAAGATACCGGGTAGCGCAATGGGCAACACCAGCAGCAGCGAGATCACGTCGCGGCCAAAAAAGCGCGCCCGCGCCAGCGCCGCGGCGGCCAGCGTGCCCAGCACCAGCGCCACCACGGTGCTGACCGATGCGACCTTGAACGACAGCGCGATGGCGGCCCACACGTCCTCGCGCTGCCACGCCACGGCGAACCAGCTCAGCGTGAGTGCCGGGGGTGGAAAGACGTAGCTCTTGTCCTCGGCGCTGAAGGCGTACAGGATGATCAGCGCCAACGGAATGTGCAGGAACAGCACCACCGCCCAGGCTGCGATGGGCAGGGCCTTGCCGCGCAGAAGGCTGGCGCGCACAGGGCTGAAGCGCATGGGGCTAAAGCGCATCAAAGGCCCCGCGCCGCTTGGCAAACCACAGGTAGACGGCGATCACCACGATGGGCACCAGTGAAAACGCGGCCGCAAAGGGCAGGTTGCCCGCCACACCCTGCTGGCGGTAGACGATCTGGCCGATGAACAGTGTGCTGTCGCCGATGACCTGCGGAATGATGTAGTCGCCCAGGGTCAGGCTGAAGGTGAAGATCGAGCCCGCCGCCACACCCGGCATGGCCAGCGGCAGGATCACCGTGCGAAACGTGGTGCCTGGGTGCGCGCCCAGGTCGGCGCTGGCTTCCAGCGTGGACGACGGAATGCGCTCGATCGACGCCATGATGGGCAGCACCATGAAAGGCAGCCACATGTAGACAAAGACGATGAAGGTGCCCATGGTGGAAAAGCTCAGCGACGGGCCGCCCACTGCGGGGGTGGCCAACAGCATGTCCAGCAGCCACTGCGCGTGCAACTGGGTGGCCAGCCACGAGATGGCGCCTTCTTTGGCCAGCAGCAGTTTCCACGCGTACAGGCGCACCAGGTAGCTGCTCCACAGCGGCAGCATCACGGCGATGTAGAGCAAGGCTTTCTGCGCACCGCGCGCGTGGCGCGCCATGTAGTAGGCCAGTGGAAAGGCCAGCACCGTGCAGGTCAGCGTGACGGCCACGGCCATCACGATGGTGCGCCGGGCCGAGTCCAGGTTGGCGGGCTCCAGCAGGGCCACGAAGTTGCTGATGCCCACTTCACGCACGATCTGGCCCGTGAAGTCATCCAGCCGGAAAAATGCATTGGCCAGCAGCGCAAACAGGCTGCCCAGGTAGATGACACCAAACCACAACAGCACCGGCCCTAGCAGTGCCAACAGCAGCAAGCCACGGCGGCGGTACAGCAGGTCGGAAACCCGCCGTTGCCAGCCGCGTTGCGGTGCTTGCAGGGCCGGTGTGTTCACCGCAGGTCCCTGGCAAGGTGCATGGCAGGGCGGATGGCCGGGAGCATCCCAGGGCACATCGCAGGGCGGTCAAAGCCTTGGCAGCGGGCGAGCGTTTTCATGGGCTGCGCAGCGCATGCAAGGCGCCATCGCCCCAGTGCAGATGCACCTGTTGGCCAATCTCAGGTGCTGCGCTGCCGGCCGGCAAGTCGGCCTGCAGTTGTGCGTCACCCAGGTCCACGCGCAGCCGGGTGAAGCTGCCGAAGTACTGCACCTCGGCCACGCTGCCCTGCGCACGCGCTTGGGCCGGGCTGCCCAGCGTGATGCGCTCGGGCCGAAGCATGGCTGCCGGCTGGCCCGTGAGGCGCAGCGCGACCGCGCCTTCCAGCACGTTGGCTGCGCCCACGAATTGCGCTACGAAGCGGGTTGCCGGGGTGTCGTAGATCTGCTGCGGCGTGGCCACCTGTTCCAGCTGGCCCTGGTTGAAGACGCCGATGCGGTCGCTCATCGACAGCGCTTCGTGCTGGTCATGGGTGATGAAGATGAAGGTGATGCCCAGCCGCCGCTGCAGCGCTTTCAGCTCGCTCTGCATTTGCTCGCGCAGCTTCAAGTCCAGCGCGCCCAGCGGTTCGTCCAGCAACAGCAGTTTCGGCTGGCTGATCAGCGCCCGGGCCAAGGCCACGCGCTGGCGTTGGCCGCCCGACAGTTGCGTCGGCCGGCGGTCCCCCACGCCGGGCAACTGCACCAGGGCCAGCAACTCGTCGGCCTTGGCTTCGCGCTGGGCGCGCGGCACCTTGCGCACCATCAGCGGATAGGCCACGTTGTCGCGCACGCTCATGTGCGGAAACAGCGCGTAGTCCTGGAACACGGTGTTCACGGGCCGTGCATACGGCGGCAGCAAGGACACGTCCTGGCCATCGATGAGGATGCGCCCGGCCGTGGGCAGCGTGAAGCCACCGATCATGCGCAGCACGGTGGTCTTGCCAGAGCCCGAAGGCCCCAGCAAGGTGAAAAACTCACCGGCAGCGATCTCCAAGTCGACGCCGTCGACCGCACGCACCGCCTGCGGGCCGGTGCCAAAGATGCAGGAGACGCGGTCGAGGCTGACCGCTGCGCTCACCGCCCGCCCAGCACCGCGATGTAGTCAGACACCCACTTGTGATACGGCACGCAGGCGTTGTTCTGGCTCTTGCACTGCGTCACCGGCGTGCGCCAGAAGCTGATCTTGTCGAAGTCGTTGAAGCCTTGGCGGGCGCAGCCGTCGTCCCCCAGCAGCTTGTTGCCCTTGCAGGCAGCGGGCACCGAAGGCACCGCGCCAAACCAGGCCGACAGGTCGCCCTGCAGTTTGGGGCTCAGCGTGTGCTCCATCCACATGTAGGCGCAGTTGGGGTGTTTGGCGTCGATGTGCAGCATGGTGGTGTCGGCCCAACCGCTGGCACCTTCCACCGGCACCACAGTGGCCACGGGCTGCTTCTTGCTCTTGAGGATGTTGCTCTGGAACTGCCACGAGCCCGAAGCCACCACGCCTTCGTTGGTGAAGTCGTCGATCTGCACAAAAGCGTCGTGCCAGTACTTGCCCACGATCTTGCGTTGACCACGCAACAGCTCCAGCGCGGCCTTGTACTGGGTTTCGTTCAACTCGTAGGGATCAACAATGCCCAAGGCTTTGTTGTGGTGGCGCAGGTAGAGCGCAGCGTCGGCAATGTGGATGGGGCCGTCAAAGGCCTGCACGCGGCCCTTGTTGCTTTTGCCGTCGGGCAGGGTCATTTCCTTGAACACCACGTCCCAGCTGGTGGGCGGCTTGTCGCCAAAGACCTTGGTGTTGTACATCAGCACGTTCCAGCCCCAGACATAGGGCACACCGTAGTGCTGACCGTTGTCGTAGTGCCAAGGCGCTTTTTGCAGCCGCGCGTCGATGGTCTTGTAGCTGGGGATCAGGTTGACGTTGACCGGCTGTATTTTCTTGCCGCGAATCAAGCGCGTGCTGGCGTCGCCGCTGGCGGTGACCAGGTCAAAGCCACCTTCGTTCATCAGCGCCACCATCTCGTCGCTGGTGCCGGCGGTCTTGACGTTGACCTTGCAGCTGGTCTTCTTCTCGAACTCGGTGACCCAGTCAAAGTCCTTCATCGTGGCGCCACGCTCGATGTAGCCAGCCCAGGCGACGATGTCGACCTGACCCTCGCCTTTGCCCAGCTTTTGCAGCGGGGCCTTCTGCGCCGAGACCACGGTGTGGGCCAGCAAGGTGGCCGTGGCCACGGCGGCCAGGGCAAAAGTGCGCGTGCTGCGGATCGTCATGAGCTTTCCAGTCAGGGTTGATTCCAAAGCGCGCACGATAGGCGGCTGGCCCAGCGCCGTGAACATCAATCGACAGGCGCCCTGCTATCTGAAAAGTCGATAGTTCGGGTTAACGAGGGGCCTTTTGGAGATGCTGAGCTGCGGGTGCCCGTCAACTTGCCAGCGCTCGCCTCTGCTGCAGCACCAGCCAAACCAGGGCCGCCGTCACCAACGCGATCGGCACCAACGACCCCAGGTTCAGCCAGGTCCAGCCCTGCGTGGTGATCAGCGCCCCTGACGAAAACGAGCTCAGTGCCATGGTCCAGAACACGCAGGTGTCCATCGCACCCTGGGCGCGGTTCTTTTCTTCAGGGCGGTAGGTTTGGGTCAGCAGCGTGCTGCCGCCGGTGTAGAGGAAGTTCCAGCCCACGCCCAGTACAAACAGCGCCACCAAAAATTCCATCAGGTCCACGCCGCTCAGCGCCACTGCCACGCAGATCAGGTTCAGCAATGCACCCACCAGCATGACCGGCACGGCGCCGAACTTCTTGATCAAATTGCCGGTGAAAAAGCTGGGCACAAACATGCCCAGCACGTGCCATTCCAGCACCAGCGCAGCGCTCTCGAAGGGGTGTTTGCACTGCGCCATGGCAATCGGCGTGGCGGCCATCAACAGGTTCATCACGCCATAGCCCAGAGCCGCCGCGATGATGGCCACCACAAAGGTTGGCTGACGGGCGATCTCAGCCAAGGGCCGGCCCGCGCTGGCGCCGGGCACCGGCGCAACATGCTCCGGAAAGCGGATGAACGACATCACCACCAGGCCCAGCACCGCCACACCCACCAAGGCCAGGTAGGCGCCCGCAAAGGGCACCGACAACCAGGCCCGGGTGGCGCTGGCCAGGTTGGGCCCGATGAAGGCCCCGGCCACACCGCCCGCCAGCACCCACGACAACGCGCGCTCCTTGAAAGCGGGCTGCACCAGTTCAGGGCCGGCAAAGCGGTACAGCGCGCCATTGGCGCTGTAGAAACCCGCCAACACGGTGGCCGCCACCAGCAGCCAGAAACTGCCGATGCTGACGGCAAAAGCGCACAGCGCCGCCGACAGGCCTGCCACCACCAAGCCGAACTGAAACGATTTTTTGCGCCCGACCCGGGCCTGCAATCGCGCCACCGGCATGGCCGACAAAGCCGCGCCCACCACGTAGCCGGTCACGGGCAAGGTGGCCATCCAACCCAAAGGCGCCAGCGACAAACCCACAAGACCATTGATGGCAATGAACGTGACGTTGTTGGTCAAGAACAGCGCTTGGCACACTGCCAGCAACAAAAGATGGGGGTTCATAAGACAGAGTGTCCCACCAGACAGAACCCAGCTTGGGCGGCCGCGCGCCATGGCGGCGCCCAGACCCGGTCTACCGTCTGGGGTTGGCGCGCGTTGTATGGACAGCATGAACGCGGTTGACGCTGCAGCCGATCCGGGCACAGTCAATGCAAGAAGCAGGGCAAGAAGCAGGGCAAGAAGCAGGGCACAAGTCTGGCGACGTTGCTGGATTTGACTTCGCAGGTACATCGCAACGGCATTGACTTGCGGGGGTCGACAGAACTGGCCCTTTATTGGACCCTTCATCCGCCACCCAAGGCGTGCAAAAAGGAAGAAGCTGAGACCACATCGCGTGTGCTGACACCCCGTGTCGGCAGCCGCCGGAAAGCTCTGATGAAGCCTGGGCCTGTACAGCCGGGGCTCCATCAGAACTTCCCAGGCGCGGTCAGGTGCAGGATGGTCCTGCCCACCGTGTGCTGGCCCCCTTGTTGGAGGACCCACGCATGGACGTCATCAGCCACTTCGCCGCTCGGTTTGAGCGCACCCGCGAAGAAGAGATCTCACTCGAAGACTACCTGGCCGAGTGCAAGCGCAACCCGCTGGCCTATGCCTCGGCCGCCGAGCGCATGCTCAAGGCCATTGGTGAGCCGGCCTCGGTTGACACCCGCAACGACCCGCGCCTGAGCCGCCTGTTCGCCAACAAGGTGATCAAGGTCTACCCGGCCTTTGCCGAGTTCTACGGCATGGAAGACGCCATCGAGCAGGTGGTCAGCTACTTCCGTCATGCGGCGCAAGGGTTGGAAGAGCGCAAGCAGATCCTCTACCTGCTGGGGCCGGTAGGCGGCGGCAAAAGCTCGATCGCCGAACGCCTGAAACAGTTGATGCAAGAGGTGCCCTTCTACGCCATCAAGGGCAGCCCGGTGAACGAGTCGCCGCTGGGCCTGTTTGATGCGGTGGAAGACGGCGCCATCCTGGAAAGCGAATACGGCATTCCGCGCCGTTACCTCAACCGCATCCTCAGCCCTTGGGCCGTCAAGCGGCTGGAGGAGTTTGGCGGCGACATCCGCAAGTTCAAGGTCGTCAAGCGCCACCCCAGCATCCTCAAGCAGGTGGGCATCAGCAAGACCGAGCCGGGCGACGAAAACAACCAGGACATCAGCTCGTTGGTGGGCAAGGTCGACATCCGCAAGCTCGAGACCTTTTCGCAAGACGACCCCGACGCTTACAGCTACAGCGGCGGCCTGTGCCTGGCCAACCAGGGCCTGCTGGAATTCGTGGAAATGTTCAAGGCGCCGATCAAGGTGTTGCACCCGCTGCTCACCGCCACGCAGGAAGGCAACTACAAGGGCACCGAAGGTTTTGGCGCCATTCCGTTCGATGGCATCGTGATGGCGCACTCCAACGAAAGCGAGTGGAAAGCCTTCAAGAACAACAAGAACAACGAGGCCTTCCTCGACCGCATCTACATTGTCAAGGTGCCGTACTGCCTGCGCGTGACCGAAGAGGCCAAGATTTACGAGAAGCTCATTCGCAACTCTTCGCTCAAGGACGCAGTCTGTGCGCCGGGCACTCTCAAGATGATGTCGCAGTTCGCCGTGCTCTCTCGGCTCAAGGAGCCGGAAAATTCAAG
>JAYVSX010000017.1:0-9339 GCA_043774975.1 Rubrivivax sp. | reverse complement strand
CACCGACTTGTTGCGCAGCTCGTAGTACTTGACGACGGCCAGCGCGGTGAAGGTCTTGCCCAGCCCCACGCTGTCGGCCAGGATGCAGCCGCTGTAGGTTTCAAGCTTGTTGATGATGCCGGTGGCGGCGTCACGCTGAAAGTTGAACAGCTTCTGCCAGATCAGCGTGTCCTGGTAGCCGGTGCGGTCGTTGGGCAACACGTCTTCGTCCACATCGCTCAGGAACTCGTTGAAGATGTTGTAAAGCATCAGGAAGTAGATGCTCTCGGGCGAGTTCTCTTGGTAGACCGTGGCGATGTGGTCGACTATTGCCCCGGTCACGTCTTCGACCTTTTCGGCGTCGTTCCAGATCTGATCGAAGAGCTGCAGGTAAGTCGTCGTGAACGGCGGCTCGTCCATCTTGTTCACCAGGTTCGAGACGGCGTTGCCAGGTTGGTAGCCCAGGTCTACGGCCGTGAAGCCATGCAGCGGCATGTAGACGGTCTTGGCAATCCCGGCTTCGTTTGGCTCTACGCAAGCAAACGGCTGCATCGGCGCCTGCGTGCGGTTGGACATGAAGCGCGCCTTGCGGCGCAGCCAGTCGGCGCATTCGCGGGAGATGGCGCGTTGCGTCAGCTTGTTGCGCAGGTGAATCTCGAACTCACTGCCGTACAGGCTGCGCTCGCGGTTGAGCTTGGGGATGTGGAATTCCTTGCGCTCCTTGCGTATCTTGTCGGTCACCTCCTCTGCCATGAAGGTGGGCGACGTGAAGATGAAGTGGAGTTCGTCGATCTGCTCCAGCTCGGCCTTCAGCGCCTCGAATGCATACATCGAAAAGCACGAGGCCGCGACCTTCAGGCGGGCGCCGGGCTTCAATGCCCGCTTGAGGTCATCGCCCAGCAGGCGGTTGATGTTGTCGATGAGTTCCATGCGGGCTACCCCAGAAGCTGCGCTACCAGACGCATCGGCACGAACAAGCGGGTCGGCTGGGTCTGCAGGGGAATGAATCCGTAGTGCCGGTAGAACGCGACGGCGGCTTGGTCCTTGGCGTCGACCACCACCGCCATCGCGGCAATCTGGTCGGCATGGGCCAAGCTGCGGTGCAGGGCATCGAGGAGCAGGTGTTCCCCCAGCCCCTGCCCCTTGGTGGACTGATCGACGGCCAGCCGGCCCAGCAGGGTGACGGGAAGCTGCGGATAGCGTTGCAGCTTGCGAGCCAGTTCTTCCGGCAGGTCAGCGAGGGGCAGCACCGACGCCGAAAGGGTGTAGTAACCGACGACCTGCATGTCAGGCGGCCGCACGGCGACAAACGGCGCCGCCACGCGCTTGTCCGCGTCTTGCCGTGCCTGCTGCTTGAGATAGAGGTCGAGCGCCTCCGCGCCGCACTGGAAGGCCGATCGGTCATGCTGTCGGCCCAGCGGCACGACAGTGATGTTGGTCAAGGCCACCGGCTATGCGCCGGTGCGTGCGCGGTAGGCCTTGGCGGCGCGCTTGAGGCGCGCGTTCGGCGCCGGCGGCTTCAACAGGGCTTGCACGAAGGCCAGCTGCTCTTCGCGCGACAGCCGGATGGACTCGTGCTCGGCAATCACCCGGCGCGCGGCGTCCTGTGCGCTGGCGACAACGAACTCGCTGAGCGTGCGGCCGGAAAGCGCCGCCGCTTGTTGGAGCAGGCCTTTCTGCGCCGCGGACACACGGGCTTCGAGCCGGGCGTCGCGGATGGTGTCGGGGGTGTCTTGATTCGTCATGATGGGCTTCCTTCGGCAAATGTACGGCCATTGTCCGTACGGTGCAAGCGGTCCTGGGCTCAGGGCGTATGCAAATTTAAGCGCTTGGCAAAGCTATCTGCATACGCAGCGGCCATGAAGCACCCGGTGTTCGCGCGGCGGGCCGGGTCGCGCTGGATACCGCATTGCATCCATTCACTGACGGGTCGCCTATCCTGCCATTCATCTTTTCTCACTCTCTTCACCCCTGAGATTCGGCCGCCGTCAGGCACGGTTTCTACTTTCTGCCTCGGCTCACTGAATGACAGCACAGGCGCTATCATCCACCCATGGCTACGGTCGTGCTGGACACCAACATTCTGGTCGCTGCACTCTTGCGCGGCGGCGGAGCGGGGCGCGCCGTGCTTCGTGCATGCCTGCGTAGCCAGTACCAGCCCGTATTGGGGCCGGCATTGCTGGCCGAATACGAAGATGTTCTGGGCCGCTCGGAGCTGTTCACGGGCTCCGTACTCTCGGCCAAGGAACGCGGCGAAGTGTTTGATGGTCTGATGAACCGCTGTCGGTGGGTCGAAGTGTTCTACGCCTGGCGACCGAATCTGCCTGATGAAGCCGACAACCACCTCATCGAGTTGGCAGTGGCCGCGCAGGCCGATGCCATCGTGACGCGCAATCTGCGGGATGTTGCGCGCGGCGAACTGAAGTTCCCGATGCTGCGGGTTCTGACACCCGAGCAATGCCTGGAGGCCTTTCCATGTCCACCTTGACGATTCGTTTGCCGGACGACAAGCACGAGCGCCTGAAGGCGCTTGCGAAGTCGAACTCAATCAGCATCAACAAGCTGATGGACGAGCTGGCCACGGTGGCGCTGGCCAACTACGACGCCCGCGTGCGTTTCGAGACGCGTGCGGCGCGCGGCAACCCCAAGCGCGCACTGGCACTGCTCGCCAAGCTGGATCGCGCGGACTGAGTCCGGACGCAGGCGACCGCAATGGCGCCGCGCAGCGGCTGCGCCGGGTTCGTCGTCACCTCGAATCAACGATCTGGGGTTTCTGGTGGGACCATCCTGGACGTTCAAGGACGCCCCGGGACCACGTCACATGTGGTCGATCATCACCTGCCCAAAGCCGCTGCAAGAAACCTGGGTGGCGCCGTCCATCAGGCGCGCAAAGTCGTAGGTCACCTTCTTGCTGGCAATCGAGCGCTCCATCGACTTGATGAACAGGTCGGCAGCTTCAACCCAACCCATGTGGCGCAACATCATTTCGGCCGACAGGATCTCGGACCCGGGGTTGACGTAGTCCTTGCCGGCGTACTTGGGCGCGGTGCCATGCGTGGCTTCGAACATGGCGATCGAGTCGCTCATGTTGGCGCCGGGCGCGATGCCAATGCCGCCCACTTGCGCGGCCAGCGCGTCCGACACGTAGTCGCCGTTGAGGTTGAGCGTGGCGATCACCGAATACTCGGCTGGGCGCAGCAGGATCTGCTGCAAAAAAGCATCGGCGATGCTGTCCTTGACGACGATGTCCTTGCCCGTCTTCGGGTTCTTGAACTTGCACCAGGGGCCGTCGTCGATGAGTTGCGCGCCAAATTCGCTCTGGGCCAGGCCATAGGCCCAGTCACGAAAGCCACCTTCGGTGTACTTCATGATGTTGCCCTTGTGCACGATGGTCACGCTGGGCTTGTCATTGTCAATGGCGTACTGCAAGGCCTTGCGCACCAGGCGCTCGGTGCCTTCGCGGCTGACGGGCTTGATGCCAATGCCGCTGGTGTTGGGGAAGCGGATTTTCTTGACGCCCATCTCTTCGATCAAGAACTTGATCAGCTTCTTGGCCTTTTCGCTCTCGGCTTCGTATTCGATGCCCGCATAGATGTCTTCCGAGTTCTCGCGGAAGATCACCATGTGGGTCTTTTCCGGCTCTTTCAGCGGGCTGGGCACACCCTTGAAATACTGGATCGGACGCAGGCAGACGTACAGGTCCAGCTCTTGGCGCAGCGCCACGTTCAGGCTGCGGATGCCTCCGCCCACCGGTGTGGTCAACGGGCCTTTGATGGAGACCACGTATTCGCGCACCGCGCTCAAGGTTTCTTCGGGCAGCCAGACGTCTGGCCCATAGACCTTGGTGCTTTTTTCGCCAGCGTAGACCTCCATCCAGTGAATCTTGCGTCGGCCGCCATAGCTCTTGGCCACGGCGGCGTCCACCACCTTCAGCATCACGGGCGTGATGTCCCGACCCGTGCCATCGCCTTCGATGAAGGGGATGATCGGCTGGTCGGGTACGTTCAGCGAAAAGTCCGCGTTGACGGAAATCTTCTGGCCTTGGGCGGGCACTTGGATGTGCTGGTACATGCGGGTGGTCTCCAGGCTCCACAGCGAGCGGGGCCGACGACAGGTTGAATGGGTTTTGATTCTATGGCTGCGGGCTTGGGAATCAGGTCCACCCGCAAAAGGCAGCCACCTGGGGCCACACGCCGTGGCCCAGTGAAAACCCGGAACCCAGCACCAACAGTGCGCCGGCCAGCCGAACCAAGCCACGCTCCAAGGGCAAAGCCCCGGTCCGGCGCCTCAGGCGTTGCCAAAGCCACGGCGCTGCGAAGGGGCGACCACCCCGCTTTGTTGTCTGCTTTGTTGTCCGCTGTGTTGTTCGCTGTGTTGATCACATTCACAGGCCGCGGAATCCGCCCTACCGCACCCATCCAGGCCGGTTGCCGCCCCACCACCGCCAGCCACAGGCCCAAGGCCAAGAAGGCCAGGTGCAGCAACACCCAAACCGGTCGCAAGGCGGGCGTCCACTGCGACAGTGCGGCCAGCGCACCCACGCTGGCGGCCACCACCGCACCGGCTGCGGCATAGCCTGCCACCCTGGCCAGTTGGAAAGCCAAGTTGGATGCAAGGCCACGCCCACCGGACACGGCAGCGCAAGGTGCGGCGCACATGGCCGCGCAGTGCGGCGTACCGGCCAGACCCAGCAACGCGGAGCTGGCCATCAGGGCGGCGTCCACGGCTTCAGATGATGCGCGAGAAGCGCTCGCGCACCTTGTCCAACTGCAGATGGCGGTCAAACAACATCGCGATGCCGCGCACAAAAAACCAGCCGGTCGCGGTGACCTGGATGTCGTTATCGCCGACCTCGACCAGGCCCATGCTCTGCAACTCGCGCAGCTGGGCCAATTCGCTGGCAAACACCTCTTTGACCTTGACCAGGTGCGCCAACTCGACAGACTCAAAGTCCAAGCTGCCTTGGCACATCAGGGCCATGATGACGGCGCGGCGCAACAGGTCATCGCGCGTCAAGGACAGACCCCTGACCACCGGAAAATTGCCTTGCCGCAAAGCGTCTTGGTACTCGGGCAGTGTTTTGGCGTTCTGGCTGTAGGTGGCACCCACCCGGCCGATGGACGACACGCCCAGGCCGATCAAGTCGGCGTCGGGCTGCGTGGTGTAGCCCTGGAAGTTGCGATGCAGCCGGCCCTGGCGCTTGGCCACGGCCAAGGCGTCATCGGGCAGGGCAAAGTGGTCCATGCCGATGTAGACATAACCATGGCCCACGAAGCCGCCGATGGCGTCGCCCAACATGCGCATGCGCTGTTCGGCGGTGGGCAACGCCGCGCCATCGATGCGACGTTGCGGCTTGAAACGCTGCGGCAGGTGGGCATAGGCGTAAAGCGCAATGCGCGAAGGGCGCAAAGCGGCCACCTGCGCGATGGTGCGGGCAAAGGACTCGGGCGTCTGTCGCGGCAGGCCATAGATCAGGTCAGCGTTGATGGACTCGTACTTCAGCGCCCGCGCCTCGGAAACAAGCTCCTGCACCATGTCGAAGGGCTGAACGCGGTGCACCGCCACCTGCACATCGTGATCAAAGTCCTGCACGCCAAAACTGATGCGGTTGAAGCCCATCTGCGACAGGTTGCGCAAACGCTCGCGGTTGGCGGTGCGCGGGTCAACCTCGATGGACTGCTCGGCGCCGGGGGCGATCTTGAAGGCGTGATGCAACGTCGCCATCAGGTCGCCAAGTTCGTGGTCGTCCAGGAAGGTCGGCGAGCCGCCGCCCAGATGCAACTGCGACACCGCTTGGTTGGTGCCCAGCTCGGCCACGTGCAAAGCCACTTCTTGCTCCAGCCAGCCCAGGTATTCACGGCCGCGGCTGTGGTGTTTGGTGATGATCTTGTTGCAAGCGCAGTAGTAACAGACCGACTCACAAAACGGCACGTGTACGTACAGCGACAGCGGCGGTGAACCGCCCACCACCAAGCCCTGGGCGCGCTGGCGCAAGGCCCGGCGGTAGGCTTCGTGCCCAAAGGCCTCGACAAAGCGGTCGGCGGTGGGGTAGGACGTGTAGCGCGGGCCCGGCACGTCCAGCTTGCGCAGATCGGCGTCGCTCAGGGCCACCACAGGTTCCAGGGCAGGCGTTGCCAATGTGCTCATTCGTGGACTCTGCCAAACCCGCCAGAAACTGGCTTGATCCAACTCAAACTTCAGGCAAGGTGCGGCCTGACCCAGCTCCGTTCAGACCCAGGATCGCGCTTGGGCGATACTGCAGTCACCGCTAGGCCTCGCAAAAAGCATGGACGCTGCCATCCCCGCCCTTCGATTAGAGCCCTTCAAGATCGCTTGCTCCAATTGCAATCTGAAGGAGTTGTGCCTGCCTTTGGGTATGGCCAACGAACAGATGGAACGCCTGGATTCCCTGGTTGCCGCTCGTCGCCCGGTGGTTCGCGGCGAGGCGCTGTTCCATGCCGGCGAGCCCTTCACTTCGCTTTACGCCGTGCGCACGGGCTTCTTCAAGACCTGCGTGTCTTCCGAAGACGGTCGAGACCAGGTCACGGGCTTCCAGATGGCCGGTGAATTGCTGGGGCTGGACGGCATCGGCACCGAACGCCACACCTGCGACGCCGTGGCACTGGAAGACTCACAGGTTTGCGTCATTCCCTTCCAGCAGCTGGAAGAGTTGTCGCGCGAGTTGTCGGACCTGCAGCGTCACTTCCACCGCATCATGAGCCGCGAAATCGTGCGCGACCACGGGGTCATGCTGCTCTTGGGCAGCATGCGGGCCGAGGAACGGTTGGCCGCTTTTTTGCTGAACCTGACGCAGCGACTGCACATGCGGGGCTTCTCGGCCCACTCGCTGATTCTGCGCATGACTCGTGAAGAGATCGGCAGTTACCTGGGTCTGAAGCTGGAAACCGTGAGCCGCGCTTTTTCGCGGTTTCAGGATGACGGCATCCTGCAGGTCAGGCAGCGGCACATCGAAGTGCTGGACCCTGAGGCGTTGCAGAAATTGATCAACAGCAGCAACTGCTGACGCCCGGACCGTGAAGCCCGGCCCGTAATGCCTGGACCGAGAATCCCGGCCCGTTGCCCCCGACGCGTCAGCTCACGGCGTTCACAGCTTCGGCGCTGCTGTCCAAGAGCATCGTCAACCCGCAGGCCACTGCGGTGCAGACCCAAAACACCAGGAATGCCAGCGAGTAGACCGCCGTTGCGGACAACTGCAAAGCAGCCCCGCTGATGCTGTGCAGGCTGAGCGGGTCAACAAAGGCAAACACCGCGATCTCGAGAACGGCCGCCACCAGAAAGGCCGGCCAAGCCACGGTGGCCACCCTGTGCGCCGTGCGTTTCATGGCGGCAGCCAGGTCACCGGGATGGGGTTGCCGCGTGGTTGCGGCCCTGCACCGCGGGCAAGTCGGACTTGCCTGCGTTGGGCGCTGTGGACAAAACAGGGTCGGGGTACATCAGCGCCAACGCCAAAGTGGCAAAGCTGGCCACCACCACCAGAGCCGGGCCACCGATGACCATCCAAACGATGGGAAGCCGCCACCAAGCGATCGTGGGCTGCTGGTCAGAAACTGGAAGTTTTTTCGATGGGGTCATGACAAGCTCCAAGCGTCACCCCTCAGCGGGGCACCAGAAAAGTTGATTTTTCAAGCTCACGATGCTGAGGCACTTGGGCCGGATCTTCCAGCACCTGGACCTCAAAGGTGAGGGGGTGGCTGCCCGACCCCATCTGCGCGGCCACACCGGGTGGCACCTTGACGGCCAGCGCGACCCAACGCGCTTCGGCGCCGGCGAGCATCACGGCGCCTTTCAAATCCTGCGCCACTTGATCCAAGCCACCCGCTGTGATGCGGTAGTGCTGGACTCGTTCGGTGGTGTTCATCAATTGCAGCCGATAGACATTCTCGACCCAGCCATCGTCCACGATGCGCGCCAAGGCGCCACGGTCACGCACAACGTCTACCCGCACCGGTGATCGCAACAACAGCCCCACACCCAGTCCGACACAGATCAACACCAGCACTGCGGTGTAGACCGTTTGAGGGCAGGCATAACCACACCACAGCCGCCCGGCCACCGCGGTGAACAAGAACAAGGCATAGGCCGAGACGATCAGCAGTCCCGTCAGGAAGATGAAATCCTGCGGGTATAGCACCAGCCCAAAGACATAGAAGCGCCGCGTGCTCAGGTCAAACAAGACGGCTTGGCGCGCATTCCAGTCCAACCAAGGCAAGCCATAAAACAGCAGCTGGGTGACCCACACCAAGCCCCAGCGCCAGGCCGCGAACCCACCCGACACCGCGCGTACGTAGATCTTCTTCTGCTTTTGATAGATGCTGACGATCGCCGTTTTGGCGTCGTCAGTTTCAGCGGCAGAAGCCACCGCCGCCGGTGAAGTGATGTCGTTCAAGGCGGCGACTCAGAGACCTTGCAACAGTTGCGGCATCAGTTGCCGGCATCAGTTGCCGGCCACGCGGCTGGGTTGCGACATGTTCAGCACATAGCCGCCCAGCACGTGAACCTGCTCCGGTGTCAACAAACGACCCTGCGCCGGCATGGCGTTGGTTTTGCCTTTGTTGATGATCTCGACAGTGGCCTGCTCACCCCAGCCGTGCAGCCAGATCTTGTCGGTCAGGTTCGGCGCACCCAGTGCGGTGTTGCCTTTGCCGTCGGCGCCGTGACAGGCTGCGCAGGTACCGAACTTGGACTTGCCCAGCTGCGCCGCAATGTCGTTGTGCGCGCTGCCCGAAAGACTCAACACGTAGTGGGCGACGTTCTTGACGTCTTCGCCAGAGCCCACCGCCGCGCCCATCGGCGGCATCACGCCAGTGCGACCTTCGGTGATGGTCTTTTTCACGCTGTCCAGGCTGTTGGGGCCCAGCCAGTCGTTGTCGGCCAAACTGGGAAAACTCTTGCTGCCACGGCCGTCGGAGCCATGGCACTGGGCGCAGTTGTTCAGGAACAGGCGTTGGCCAATGCCCATGGCCTGGGCGTCGCGGCCCAGTTCTTCGGCGCCCATGCTGACGTACTTGGCGTAAACCGGCACCATGGCCGCGCGAGCCTTGTCCTGCTCGGCCTCGTATTGCCCCACGCTGGTCCACTTCAACGAACCAGGGCTGGTGCCCAGGCCCAGATAAAAAGCAAGGTAGACGGCAGAAAACACCACCGTCAGCACAAACAACCACATCCACCAACGCGGCAGCGGGTTGTTCAGCTCACGCAAGTCTTCGTCCCAGACGTGGCCGGTGGTGTTGTCGTTGGCCAGGCTCTATGCCGTTTCGTGTGGAACTTGACTTCACAGCCGATGCCGCATGACGCCCGCTGACAGGGCGGTGGCCGGCACAAAAGGCGAGATCGGTAAGT
>JAYVSX010000016.1:0-3633 GCA_043774975.1 Rubrivivax sp. | reverse complement strand
GATGAGTTTCTTCGCCGTCCTGTTTGCCTTGCTGCTCGAGCAGCTCAAGCCGCTGCCGCGCGAGAACTGGGTGCACGACACCCTGATGTCCTGGGTACGCTGGACCGGCCAGAACTTCGACGCCGGAGAGAAGCACCACACCCGTGTGGTGTGGTCGGTGTCGGTGCTAGGCCCTGCACTGTTGGCTGGCTTGACTTACCTGCTGTTGCGCCACCACAGCCTGCTGCTGGCGCTGGCCTTTGACGTGCTGGTGCTTTATTTGACGCTGGGCTTTCGTCAGTTCAGCCACTACTTCACCGACATCCGCGACGCGCTGGAGCGTGGCGACGAGACCCAGGCGCGCCAGCTCCTGGGCGAATGGCGGCACCTGGACGCCAGCGAGTTGCCGCGCACCGAAGTGCTGCGCCACGTGATTGAGCACGCCCTGCTGGCTGCGCACCGCCACGTGTTTGGTGTTTTCTTCTGGTTTGTGGTCTTGTCGGCTCTGGGGCTGGGGCCCATGGGCGCGGTGCTTTACCGCATGGCCGAGTTCTCTGCCCGCTACTGGGGCTACCGGCAGCGTACGCTGGACGCCCCCACCCACACCGACTTGCAGCGCCTGTCGCGCCGGGTCTTCAGCTGGATCGACCACATGCCGGCGCGACTGACGGCTTTTGGATTTGCCGTGGTCGGCAACTTTGAAGAAGCGGTGGCGGGTTGGCGGCGCGACTCGGCGCTGTGGATGCATGCCAACGAGGGCATCATCCTGGCCGCTGCGGCGGGCGCTTTGGGCGTGCAGTTGGGCGGTGCAGCCGCGCCGGGTGTCACGCCGGACCGCTCCAAGACCTTCACCGCCGGCGGCGACGCCGGCGTGGCCGACGCCCAGGGCGCAACGACTGGCGTGCCAGCCCAGACCGCCCACCTGCAAAGCGTGGTGGGCCTGGTCTGGCGTTCGGTGGTGTTGTGGATGCTGCTGGTGGCGCTGCTGACGCTGGCCAACATCCTGGGCTGAGCAACAGCCTGCCTACCAGCGTTTGCTTGACAGCTCGTCGTACAACGACTCATAGATGCGCTGCCGCGACAGCGTGATCTCACCGCGCTCCATGGCCGCGCGCACGCCGCAGCCGGGCTCGTGGCGGTGGCTGCAGTTGTGGAACTTGCAGTCACCCATCGCGGCGGCGAAGTCTGGCATCAAACCGGCCAGGTCCTCGGGCTTGACCTGACGCAGCCCAAACTCTTGAAATCCGGGTGAGTCGATCAAGGCGCCATGGCGACTTTGATTCAGCCAATACCAGGTGGTGGTGGTGGTGGTGTGGCGGCCCGCCTGAAGCGCCTGCGAGATTTCACCGACCTGCGCTGCGGCCTGCGGCACCAGCAGGTTGATCAAGGTGCTTTTGCCCATGCCGCTGGGCCCCAGGACCAGCGTGACCCGACCGTCCAGGTGCGCAGCCAAGGTGGCCTTGGCGGCTTCGGGCTGGGTCTTGAGTGCCAATTCAATGACCGTGGAGCCCATGGCCACATAAGGGGCCAGTCGGGCGCGAGCCGTGGCGGCTGAGGGCAGGTCGGTTTTGTTCAGGCCAATCAAGGTGGGGATGCCGGCCTCACGCGCCGCCACCAAAGCGCGTGTCAGCTGGGACTCGCTGAACACCGGCTCACCCGCCACCAGCACCAGCAACTGGTCCAGGTTGGCGGCAAAGGACTTGGTGCGCCATTCGTCCTGGCGAAACAACAGGTTGCGCCGCGGCTCCAGGTGTTCAATGACGCCGCCGTCACCCGTGGCTTGCCACCGCACCTGGTCGCCCACCACCAGTTCGCTCTTTTTACCCCGTGGGTGGCAATGCACGCGTTGGCCTGCGGGGGTTTCGACGACCACATGGCGGCCATGTGCTGCCACCACCAGGCCCAGGTCCAGGTCCAGAACAACGGCCTGTGTCAAGGCGCGCCGCTGTTCAGCAAGGCGTCGACCTTGGCCGCGCAGATGAAGTCGTTGATGGAGATCCCACCCACCGAGTGGGTATTGAATCGCACCGTGCACCGGTTGTAGCTGACCAACAGGTCGGGGTGGTGATCTTCGCTGTGCGCCACCCAGGCCAGCGCGTTCACAAAGGCCATGGTGTGGTGGTAGTCGGCAAAGTCATAGCGCTTTTGAATGGCGCCATCGATCAAGGCCCAGCCCGGTGCCTGGGCCAGGTGTGAATGCACCTGCCCGGCCAGCAAGGCCGGCTGGCCCTCCAAGGGCAAGCAGCGTTGTGAGGTCAGTGGGTTCATGGTCAGGTCAGGCTGCAGCGGACGTGCTGAGGGTGGGGCTGGGCAGGGCGGCCAGGCGTTCCGATGCCGGTGGGTGCGAGTAATAAAAGCGCACGTACACCGGGTCGGGCGTCAGGGTGGACGCATTGTCCTCGTGCAGTTTGAGCAGGGCGTTGGCCAGATCGCCGCCGTTGGACTGCGCGCAGGCATAGGCGTCGGCTTCAAACTCGTGCTGGCGCGAAAAGTGCGCGGCCAGCGGGGAGATGAAAAACGTGAAGCTGGGCAAGGCCATCATGAACAGCAACAGCGCCAAGGCGTCGTTGGGCGCGCTCATGTTGGGCCGCACGCCCAGGCCCACATAAAAGCCACTTTGGCTGGACAGCCACCCCAGCAGCGCCAGGCCGGCTAGGCTCAGGCCAAAAATGGCCAACAGGCGCTTGAGCACGTGGCGGTGCTTGAAATGGCCCAATTCGTGGGCCAACACGGCTTCCACTTCGCCAGGTGTCAGTCGCTGCAGCAGGGTGTCGAAAAACACCACGCGCTTGGACGCGCCCAGACCCGTGAAATAGGCGTTGGCGTGGGCCGAGCGGCGGCTGCCGTCCATCACAAACAAGCCCTTGGCCGCAAAACCACAGCGCTGCATCAGGGCCTGCACGCGGGCCTTCAAGGACTCGTCGGCCAGCGGCTCAAACTTGTTGAAGCGGGGAGCGATCAGCGTGGGGTAGATCACCATCAGCAGCAGGTTGAAGCCGACCAGCGCGAGCCAGGCCCACAGCCACCACAGCCCGCCGCTGACGCCCATCAACCACAGCACCAAAGCCGCCAAGGGCAGGCCAATGACCACCCCCAGTACGGCCCCCTTGGCCTGGTCGGCCAGCCACAAACCCAGGCTCATGCGGTTGAAGCCAAAATTTTGCTCGATGCGAAACGTGCTGTACCACTCCAGCGGCAGTTCGATCAGACCGCCAATCAGCATCACAGCAGCCAAAAGCGCCAGCTGGTAGGCCAAGCTGCCCAGGCCCGGCATCACCAGGGCCCGCACCACGGTGTTCAGCGCGTCCAGCCCGCCCAGCAAGGTCCAGCCCAGCAACACAGCCCCGCCCAAAGCGGCGGTCCACAAGCCAAAGCGGCCTTTGGCCAGCGTGTAGTCGGCGGCGCGCTGGTGTGCGGCCAAGGTCACGCTGGTGGCAAAGGCGGCGGGCACAGCCGACCGGTGCTGGGCGACATGGCGCATCTGGCGCGTGGTCAGCCAGTACTGCGTGAGCAGCGACAAGAGCAGTGCGGCACAAAATGCCAGGGTCAGAAGCATCGAATCCATGGTGCGCGAGTGTAGGCTTGAGCCAGAATCGCGGTCTTTCGCACGGGCTTCCCACCATGACCGAAACCGCCGTTCCAACCTTGACCTTG
>JAYVSX010000015.1:0-27215 GCA_043774975.1 Rubrivivax sp. | reverse complement strand
CAAGTGGATGCAAGCCCCTCAGCCCCAGTCGGACATGGTGCGCGCACATCCGATTCGGGAAGCGCCGCGTAAAGCGTCATGCCGGCCAGATTTCCAACCCCAGTGCCGACCACGGTCTCCCAGTTCCCAGCCGGACTTCAACGGCCCACCTCATCCACACCAGGAGTTTTCCCATGACCCGTTCACACACCCGCGGCTTGCGCCGCATGGCTGCCCTGGCCCCGGTGGCTGCAGCCGCGCTGCTGGCCTTTGGCAACCTCGCGCTGGCTTCAAGCCACCGTGAGGCGCCTTTCATTACCACCACGCCCAAGGTTGACGGCACCGATTTCTACATGTTTCGCAGCTACGAACCCGGCCGTGACGGCTATGTGACGCTGATCGCCAACTACGTGCCGCTGCAAGACCCCTACGGCGGCCCCAACTACTTCATGTTGGACCCCAACGCGCTGTATGAGATTCACGTCGACAACAACGGCGACGCCAAAGAAGACCTGACCTTCCAATTCCGCTTCAGCAACACGCTGGCCAATGCGGGCAATGGCATCACGCTGCCGATCGGTGGCAAGAACGTGGCGATTCCGCTGATCCAGGCCGGTCAGATCATCAACCCCGGAGACGGCACCATCAACGTGGCCGAAACCTTCAGCCTGACCGTCATGCGCGGCGACCGCCGCACCGGTACCGCTGCCGCAGTGACCAACGCCACCGGTGGCAGCGCCACCTTCATCAAGCCAGTGGACAACATTGGCGTCAAGACCATCCCCAACTACGCCAACTACGCCGGCCGCCACATCTACACCGTCAACATCCCGGGCTGCAGCATGCCGGCCAAGGTGTTTGTGGGCCAGCGCCAGGACGCTTTTGCGGTCAACCTGGGCACCATTTTTGACCTGGTCAATGCACCGGTTGCCGTGATCACCGACCCGACGCTGATCAACGCCGTGCCCAACACCCTTGGCGACAAAAACGTCACCAGCATGGCCGTTGAAGTGCACAAGAGTTGCCTGACCAATGGCGACGACGTGATCGGCGGCTGGACCACCGCCAGCCTGCGCCAGGCCCGTCTGCTCAACCCCAGCCCGGCTTCAGGCCACCAGACCAGCGAAAAGCCCGGCGGCGCTTGGGTGCAGGTGTCGCGCCTGGGCATGCCCCTGGTCAA
This sequence comes from Rubrivivax sp., assembly GCA_043774975.1. Classification (GTDB taxonomy): domain Bacteria; phylum Pseudomonadota; class Gammaproteobacteria; order Burkholderiales; family Burkholderiaceae_C; genus Rubrivivax. The sequence continues at coordinate 26,056 of JAYVSX010000015.1, read as the reverse complement.
CGAGGTGATCATCGGCCTGAAGGACAAGGACAAGTTCAACGCCAGCGCACCGCGCGCTGACGGCCAGTTCATCGACTACGTGACCAACCCCACGCTGCCGGCGCTGCTGGAAATTGCCTTGGCCCTGCCGGGCACGGCACCCACCAACTTCCCGCGCAACGATCTGGTCACGACCTTCCTGACCGGCATCACCGGTGTCAACAAGCCGGCCAACGTGGTGCCCTCGGAAATGCTGCGTTTGAACACCGCGATTGCGCCCGTGGCATTTGCCAACCAGAACCGCCTGGGCATTGTCGGCAACATCCTGGCCGGTGGCAGCGACAACGCCGGTTACCCCAACGGCCGCCGCCCCAAGGACGACGTGGTCGACATCAGCCTGGTGGCCGTGATGGGCGGTCTGTGCGTGGCCAACGGTGCCAGCAATGGCCTGGGCTTCGGTCTGGATTGCAACCCGAGCAAGGTGCCCTTGGGCGCCACCACCTTCAAGCTGCACGACGCCGTGGACCAGGCCGTGGTGCCCTTGCTGCCAGGCTTTCCGTACCTGAACACGCCGCTGCCGGGCAGCCGTTGATCAAGGGGCCCACATGAAACTGCACCCACTACTCATCGCGCTGGGCCTGGCCGCCACCCTGGCCGCTTGCGGCGACAACCCGCAAACGGCCGAGGTCACGCCACCGGCCAGCAACGAAGTACCAGCTTCAGCCACCGTGTCAACCAGCGCCTACGCCAGCTTTGCGGCGTCACTGCCCAAGTCGGAGACGCAAGATCCGCTGGACGTGAACAAGGTAACGCCGCCCACCAGCGAGACCGAATCACCGCAGGCGATTTGAAGTTTGAGGCGGGGCCAGTGGGCTCCGCCGATGCGGCGCCCAGAGCTTTACGGCTTTGGGCGCCGCTTTTTCGCGCCCCGCGGCAGGGGGTGGGTTGCGGCGCGGTACAGCGCTCACTCCTCGACCTCGCCGCCAAACTTCTTGATCAAGTTGTCGATGTACTTCTCCACCAACTTCTCAAACTCGCCCTGCACCACCGGCACGATCACCATCTTCATCAGCCCCGGCAGCGGCACTTCAACCGTGCCCGATATCTTCAGCTCCAGCGCCGTGCCCTGCTTGGCCGCGGCCACCTTCCAACTGCCGCCCACCAAGGCGTTGCCCTGGCCTTTGACCGGTGTCCAGACCACGCTGCCCTGCTTGCGGTCTGACACGTATTTGCTGGCGTAGACCGTCTGGATGTTGACCTGCGCGGTGCCCACCTTTTCCATCTCCCAGCGGTAGACGCCGCCACCCAGGTCAACCAGCTGGTCCACTTTGGGGAAAAAACTGACCGATGTGGGGACGTCAGAGACGATGTCAAAAACGTCCTTCAGCGACGCCTTGACGGTGAACTCGTAGCCCAGATCGATGTCGACGCTGACAGCCATGGTGGAACTCCTTGCGAGTTGAAATCAAAGTGAGGAATCGCCAAACAGACCATGCGCCATGAAAGGCCTCAGCCGACATCCTGTCCGGCCCAAGGCAGCATCATCGTCAGCCACATGAGCTTTTCGAACTCAGGCTCGAAGCGGTCGATGATGTCCTGTGGGTCGGGGCACAGCTGCTGGTCGGTGATCAAGCCAAACTGCACCCCACCGCCATAGCTGAGGATCGACACGCCCACGCCAATGTCGCCCGACGCCGGCACCCAGAACATGTTCTGGCGCAGCGTACTGCCGCAAAACTTCAAAGGCGTGGCCGGGCCCGGCACGTTGGTCATCACCGCCGTGGCCTTCTTGGCAAACAGGCCCAGCACCGCGTCTTGCACCGGCTTGATGAACAGGCCGCTGACGCTGAGCACCGCAAAGGCCAGCAGCGGCTGGTAGCTGCCCTTGAGCTCGTCCATGCGCTGACGAACGGCATAAACCCGCTGCACGGGGTTATTGATGCCCACCGGCAGCACCAGCGGCGCCAAACCAAAGCGGTTGCCCAGCTGCCAGGCCTTGTCCAGCGGGCGCAGGTTGACCGGCACCATGGCGCGGATTTCCTTGCCTTCGGGGTCTTGCCCGCGCGCCTGCAGGTGGGCGCCCAAAGCACCCGCTACGCAGGCCAAGAGCACGTCGTTGACCGTGCAGCCCAGGCCTTTGCCGATGGTCTTGACCTGGTCCAGCGACAGCGGCTCGCCCCAGGCCACCACCTTCTTGCCGTTGGGCTTGCCCTTGAGCAGCGTGGGTGAGTCGTCGGCCATCACCGCCAGCGCCGCCACGTCGCCCAACACCTTCATGCCGGTGCGGGCCATGACCTTGCCGATGTCCTTGCCCAGGCCCAGGCCGCCCAGCAGCGGTTGACCCGGGTGGGACAACATGTCCATGCTCTTGCCCACGCCGTCGCCATACATGGCAATGGCCTTCACCGTCAGGTCGGTCAGCGGCTTGATCACGGCGTCGCTGAGCCAGTCCTGGTCAGGGGCGGTGGGATCAGCCGCTTCAGCCTGGACCTTTGCACGCCGCTTGGGCGGGTCGCTGCCGCCGTCGGTGATGCTCATCATCACCGATGTCAGCGCAATGCCGTCGCCAATGCAGTGGTGAACCCGCGCCACCATGGCGCTGCCACCTTCGTAGTTTTCAATCAGATGAAACTGCCACAGCGGCCGCGCGGGGTCGAGCGGCGTGGTGGCCAATTCGCCGCACAGGCGCTGCAGTGCGTGGCGCTCGCTCTCGCCACTTTGTGCATGCAGCTTGGTGCGCAGCACGTGGCGGGTGATGTCAAAGGTTGGATCGTTTACCCACATCGCGCCCATCGCGTCGGGCACCGCTTTTTGCAGGAAGCGGTCGTACTTGAGCAGCTTGTCTTCAATGCGCTGGCGCAGCGCCTGCAGCGTGATGGCCGGGGTCAGCAGCCACACGCCCACGATCATCATCAGGTTGACGTCGTTGTCCATGCGCAGCCAGGCCGTGTCGACACGGGACATGCGCTGCGCCTGCTGCAGTCGCGCTGCGTCTGGCATCGGGTTTCTCCTGGGTCGATGGGGCCAACAGGCTGGCGGGGCTGAGCACGATGCTGGGTAACATTGATGGGGTCAAGACCAGACTTATACCCACTTCAGCCCCGCAAAGGACGCCCCCATGGCCAAACTCAAAGCCACCTTCGAAGCCGCCGTTGCCAACAGCAAGAAGCTGTCTGAGAAGCCGGACAACGCCACGTTGCTGCAGTTGTACTCGCTGTACAAACAAGCCACCGAAGGCGATGTGGAAGGCAAGCGCCCCGGTTTCACCGACATGGTGGGCCGCGCCAAGTACGACGCCTGGGCCAAGCTCGCCGGCAAGAGCAACGACGAGGCCATGCAGGAATACGTCGACCTGATCGAGTCGCTGCAGTAAGCAGCGCTGTCAGCGACGGGCCCGGGCTGCGCCGCGGCCCATGGCGCCGCAGCCGGCTACTTGCCCGCTGACTTCTTGGTCGGTGCCGCCTTAGCTGGTGCCGTTTTTGCCGGTGCCGTCTTAGCCGCCACCTTCTTGGCCGGTGCCGCTGCGCCCGCGCTGAGCAAGGTGTCCAGCGTCTTGGTGATTTCACCTTCGATGGTCTTGCTGAACGCGCCCAGCAAGAAGCCCAGCTTGGCCTCCAGGTCAAAGTGGTCGGCCGCCACGATCAGCCGGCCCTTCACGCCCGAGCGCGTGAACTCCACGGTGTCGCTGGTCTGGCCCTCGAGCACCGTGCATTCCATTTCAAACCTGGACTCGGCGTCTTCGGCCCACTTCCAGGCAATCTTGCGCGCCTTGGCCAGGCCCAGGCTGTGGTCTCGGTGGATGCGGATGTCGGCCACGTTGAGCTTCTCCGTTCAGTTGAAGGCGGTCAGTTTCGCTCGACGCTGGTCCTTGGGCAAGGCGGCCAATCCCTTGACCTCGGCGTAAAAGCGCGGGAAGTCGCGCCCCGCGCTTTCAAACAAACGCTCAAATTCGGGCACCAGTTCGTTGTAGGCGGCCAGCACGGCAAACGACGCGTTGTTGGCACGCTCAAACCAGCCGTCGTAGGCATTGAAGCCGTTCCAGCGACTCTGCTTCAGCTCTTGGTATTGGCTGCGCATCTGGGCCATCAACAGCGCCTTGCGCTGGCGCTTTTCGGCGTCGCTCAGTGGACTGGCATACAGCGCCTGCAACTCACCACGCCAGCGCAGTGTGAAGGCGCGAAATTCCGCTTGGCGCTGCTCGCCCACGGCGTGCTCGGCGCGCGCCTGTTCGGTGCCATGGCGCTGCAGCCACAGGCGCCCACCGATGCGCTCCACCGCGGTGGCAAAACTTTCGTTGAAGGTGGTGTCATCAACGGCATAAACCACTTGGTGTGCCAGCTCGTGAAAGATCAGCCGCGCCAGTTCCACCTCGCTCCAATTGACAAAGGTGTTGAGCAAGGGGTCACCACCCACCCAGTTGCTCCAGCCCAGCGTGCTGTAGGCCGGCACGCCATAGACCAGGGTCTCCCAGCCTTGTTTGTTCAAGTCCTGGGCCAGGGCATCGGCCGGTTCGCGGCTGTAGTAACCGCGGTAACCCACACAGCCCAGCACCGGAAAGCACCAGGTTTTCAGCGTCAGGCCCAGTTCGGGCGCAGCCACCGCGTTCCACACGGCGGCGTTGCGGTTCAGGTCGGCGTAGCGGCGGTAGCTGTTGTTGTCGGGCAGACCCAGTTCAGCGGTGGCGAAGTCGCGCATGCGTTGGCTCAGGGCCAGCCGGTCACGCAACGCAGCCGGTGTGCTTAAGTCGGCGGTCCAGGCGGCCACGGGCTTGGCGCTTTGCAGCAAGTCCAGGTGGCCGTTGACGGCTTGCGCGTAGTAGCCCAGCGTGCTGCAGCCGCTGCTCAGGCAAACCGTGCCCGCCGCCAACAGCGCCACCCCCAGCACAGAGCCGCTGGCCATCAACCACCACCGCTGGCGCATCGTGGTTTCAAAGCGGCTGCACGTCGACCAGGCAGTCGTAGAACGACGGTGCGCGGCCGATGTCGGTCAGACCTTGATGCGTGAGCTGGTTGACGTTGGTGCCCTGCAGGCCCATCTTGCGCCACCACACCCCCAGGCCATTGACCACACCGGGGCGGGCGCGTTCGCTCACGTCGGCCTTGCAAACGTACTCACCGCGGTCGTTGAAGACCCGCACCGTGGCGCCGCTGGTGATGCCGCGCGCGGCAGCGTCAGCGGCATGCAGCTCCAGGCGCGGTTCCTTTTCAGCCGCCCGCAGGCTGTCGACGTTGACAAAGGTGCTGTTCAAGAAGTGCCGCGCCGGCGGCGAAATCATGGCCAGCGGATAACGTGCCGCCAGCGTGGGCGAGGACTGCACACTTTCATAGTTGGGCAGGTGATCGGGCACATCCAGGCCGAAACCACGCACGCGCACTTTGCCGTCAGGCGTGGGGAACTGGCCCTGGGCAAAGGGCGCGTCGGCGATTCTGAGCTGGCTCCAGCCGCGTCTGGCCAGCTCGTCCAGGTCCACCATCTGCGGCACAAAAGCCCCGCGCGCCATGGTCTCGTCGCTGTCGGCAAAGCAGGGCTCGGTGTAGCCCATGCGCAAAGCCAGGAGCCGGAAGATTTCGGCGTTGCTCTTGGCCTGCCCCACGGGCGTTATGGCCGGCCGGTTGAGCATGGCGTAGGTGTGACCATAGGACATGTGGGCGTCCCAGTGCTCGAGCTGCGTGGTGGCGGGCAGCACGAAGTCTGCGTGGTCGGCGGTGTCGGTCAGGAAGTGTTCCAGCACCACCGTAAACAGGTCTTCGCGCGCAAAGCCTGCGGCCACTTGCGCGCTGTGCGGCGCCACCGCCACCGGGTTGCTGTTGTAGACCACCAGCGCCTCGATCTGCGGGCCAAATTGTGGCGAGCTGGGCCGGTTCAGGTCGTCGCCAATCGTGCTCATGTTGATGGTGCGGGGCTTGCGCCCCTGGCTGGCAGGGCCGTAGACGGTTTCCAGCAGGTCGGGCCTTTGCAGCCAGGCGTCTTGCTTGGCGTTGCGAAACCAGCCGCTGGCCGACAACAACAGCCCACCCGCAGGCTGGCGCCAAGCGCCCACCAGGCACGGCAGCAAGGCCACCAGGCGCGCCGCACTGCCACCACCGCGCACCCGCTGCATGCCGTAGTTCAAGCGAATCGCCGCTGGCCGGGTGTTGCCGTATTCACGCGCCAATTCCCGCACCTCGGCCGCCGTGATGCCACACACCTGGGCGGCACGCTCGGGCGGCCACTGCAGCGCGCGCTCGCGCAGGGCCGGCCAGTCGTCCACGTGCTGGCCCAGGTAGTCGTGGTCGAGCCAGTCGTGGGTGATCAACTCATGCATCAGGCCCAGCGCCAGGGCGCCATCGGTGCCGGGCAACAGCGCAATGTGCTGATGGCACTTGTCGGCCGTCTCGGTCTTGCGCGGGTCCATGCAGATCAGCCGCGCGCCGTTGCGCTTGGCTTGCTGCGCAAAATTCCAGAAATGCACGCTGCTGGTGATGGGGTTGCTGCCCCAGATCAGGATCAGCTGGCTGTGCGCAAACTGCTCCACCCGCATGCCCACCTTGGCGCCATAGGTGTGGATCAGCGCGTCGCCACCGGCCATGCTGCAGATGGTGCGGTCCAGCAGGCTGGCGCCCAGGCGGTGAAAAAAGCGCGCCGCCATGCCGTCGCCCTGCACCAGGCCCATGGTGCCGGCGTAGCTGTAGGGCAGCACCGCCTGCGGGTTGCGCGCGGCGATGGCCTTCAGGCGGCTGGCGATGCTGTCCAGCGCCTGGTCCCAGCTGACGGGCTCAAACTGGCCGCTGCCCTTGGGCCCGACCCGCTTCAACGGCGTCAAGACCCGGTCGCGGTGGTAGGTGCGCTCGGCATAGCGGCTGACCTTGGTGCACAGCGCGCCATGCGTCGGTGGGTGCTCAGGGTCGCCGGCCACGCGGATGACCCGCCCAGCCTGTACGGTGATCTGCAAGGCGCAGGTGTCGGGGCAGTCGTGCGGGCAGGCGCCTTGAACCTGGTGGCTGTCTTCTGTGATGGCTGGATGAGGCATCAAGACACTGTGCCACAAGATGTAGCTGGAACCAGCCAGGCTGCTGCCCGACTGAACCGCGGCCGGCGGGCCAACGCCAAACACCCCCGCAATCCCGACTGGCAAAGGATGGCGCGCCCTGGGTAAGATGACCACTTCGCGCCCCAGCGGCGTCACCAACCCATCGCTTGTCGAGCGGTCACCCCCATGAACCTGATCGAACCCATCCTGGCCGACGTGGCCGCCATCACCGCCATTCGCCGTGACATCCACGCCCACCCCGAGCTGTGCTTCCAGGAAAACCGCACCGCCGACGTGATTGCCAAGGCGCTGACCGACTGGGGCATACCGGTCCACCGCGGCCTGGGCAAGACCGGCGTGGTCGGCATCGTCAAGAACGGCAGCAGCAGCCGCGCCGTGGGCCTGCGCGCCGACATCGACGCGCTGCCGATGACCGAGCACAACACCTTCGAACACGCCAGCAAGCACCAGGGCAAGATGCACGCCTGCGGCCACGACGGCCACACCGCCATGCTGTTGGCCGCCGCCAAGCACCTGTCCAAGCACCGCAACTTTGACGGCACCGTCTACCTGGTGTTCCAGCCCGCCGAAGAAGGCGGTGGTGGTGCGCGCGAAATGATCAAGGACGGCATCTTCGAAAAATTCCCCATGGAAGCCATCTTCGGCATCCACAACTGGCCCGGCATGCCGGTGGGCACGGTGGGCCTGAACCCGGGCGCGGTGATGGCCAGCAGCAACGAATTCCGGGTCGTCATTCGTGGCAAGGGCAGCCACGCTGCGCTGCCCTACATGGGCATCGACCCCATTCCCGTGGCCTGCCAGATGGTGATGGCCTGGCAGACCATCATCACGCGCAACCGCAAACCGATCGACCCGGGCGTGATCAGCGCCACCATGATCCACGCCGGCGAAGCCACCAACGTGGTGCCCGACTCGGCCGAGATCCGCGGCACCGTGCGCACCTTCAGCATGGAAACGCTGGACATGATCGAGCGCCGCATGCGCGAAGTGGCCGAGCACACCAGCGCCGCTTTTGGCGCCACCTGCGAGTTTTCCTTCACGCGCAACTACCCGCCCACCATCAACCACGCCGCCGAGACCGAATTTGTGCGGCGCTCGCTGACCTCGGTGGTGGGGGCCAGCCAGATCGTGAGCTTCGAGCCCACCATGGGCTCCGAAGACTTCAGCTTCTTCCTGCAGGCCAAACCCGGCTGCTACTTCATGCTGGGCAATGGCGACGGCGAGCACCGCCTGGGCGGCCACGGCATGGGGCCGTGCATGCTGCACAACCCCAGCTACGACTTCAACGACGAGCTCATTCCGGTGGGGGCCAGTTGCTGGGTCAAGCTGGCCGAGGACTGGCTGGCAGCATGAAGGCCCCCACGCTCACTGCGTTCGCTGCCCCCCAAGGGGGCTCTTGCAGCGGCCCGGCAAAGCCGGTTCCGCGCAAGGCCTTGATATGAACAACAGCGACAGCTTCTTCTCACAAAGCTACGCCGAAGCGCGCGCCAAGTTCCTGGCTGCAGCCGACGCGGCCGGCTTGAACGTGCAGTCCCACGCCCACCCGCTGCTGGGCCGCGATGGCGAAGACCTGGCCATGGATGTGGCCCGCGTGGGCGCGGCCGAAGCGCAAAGCCTGCTCATCATCAGCAGCGCCTGCCACGGCGTGGAAGGCTATTGCGGGTCGGGCGTGCAAAACGCGCTGCTGGCCGACTCGGGTTTTCATGCGCAGGCGCGCAACAGCGGCGTGGCGGTGCTCTACATCCACGCCCTCAACCCTTACGGCTTTTCCTGGTGGCGGCGGGCCACGCAGGAAAACGTCGACCTCAACCGCAACTGGCAAGACTTCAGCCAGCCGCTGCCGCACAACGCGGCCTACGACGAGATCGCCCACGCCTTGCTGCCGGCCAGCTGGCCACCCAGCGCCGACAACGAAGCCCTGCTGGCGGCCTACGCGGCCCAGCACGGCGAGCGCGGTCTGCAGACCGCGGTCACGGGCGGCCAGTACGCTCATCCGCAGGGCCTGTTCTTTGGCGGCCACGCGCCCACCTGGAGCCAGCAGACGCTGCGCCACGTGCTGCAAGAACACGGCACACGTTGCACCCAATTGGGCTGGATCGACCTGCACACCGGCCTGGGGCCTAACGGCCATGGCGAGCGCATCTTTGCCTGCCGCGACGACGCTGCCGCGCTGCAGCGTGCGCGGGCCTGGTGGGGCGCTGACGTGACCTCCATCTACGACGGCTCTTCGGCCAGCGCCATGCTGTCGGGCCTGATGTGGATGAGCGCCTACCAAGAGTGCCCGCAAGCGCAGTACACCGGCATTGCCATGGAGTACGGCACCGTGCCGGTGCCCGAAGTGGTGATGGCGCTGCGTGGCGAACATTGGATGGAAAACCACCCCGAAGCGCCGGCCGCAGCGCGCGCCGCCGTCAAGCAGCGCTTTCGCGACGCCTTCTACACCGACACGCCGCTGTGGAAGCAGCAGATCGTGAAACAGGGACACGAAGCCGCCGTGCAGGCGGTGGCGGGCTTGGCGCCGCGCTGACGGCTCAGACCACACCCGCTAACGGATGAGCTAGCGGATGTTAGCCCTGGCGTTTGACGGCAAGAGCTCCTGGCGCCAGACACCGGCAATCACGGCCAACAAGAGCAGCCCCACGGCCACGTACAGGGCCACCATCATCTGGTAACCCACGGCCGGGATCAGCCAGCCGGCCGCCAGCAAGCCCAACGGCAGCGTGTAGATGGCCAGCATGCGGGCGCCCATCACACGGCCACGAAAGCGTTCATCGGATGTGCGCAGCAAGATGATCGACAACGTCACCATGCTCAGGCTCTGCGCCACACCAGCGCCCAGCAGCAGCGCCATCGCCACCGGCACCGTGATGGGCAGCGCAAAACCCAGCAGACAAAAGTACCAGGCGGCCGCGGTCAAGACCATGGTGCGGGCTGGGCGAAGCCGGCTGCCCCAGACGCCCAGGCCCAACGACCCCAGCAGGGCGCCGCTGGCAAAACTGGCCACCAGCCAGCCCAGGCCTTGTTGGTCCAGCCCAAAGACGTCGCGCGCCATGTAGGGCATCAGGCCGCCCGTCAGCGGAAACGCCGTCAGGTTGACCAGGGCCGCCAGCACCATGGCGGCGCGCAACCGCGGGGTCTGCCATACGTGTTGCAGCCCTTCTTTCAGGTCGCGCCAGGGCGAAGCTTTCGCTGCAGCCCGTGAAACCGGCCCGACTGATTCGGAGCCTGAGCCGGAGCCTGAGCCTGAGATTGATTCGGTCACCCGCTGCGGCCCACCCGCCCGCCAAGTGAGCAGCGCCCCAAGCAGGTACAAGGCGACGATGACCCCATAGGCACTGACCATGCCCAAGGTGGCCATGAAACCGGCCCCTGCCAGCGCGCCCCCAATGCGGGCCGAATCTTGTGTGGTGCGTGAAATGCTCATCGCGGCCATCAGGTGCTGCGCCGGCACCGCCGCGCTGACCAAAGCGGTGCGCAGGCCAATGTCGGTGGGCTTGATCAGGCCTGCAAAAAAGGCCACCCCCAAGACCCACATCGGGTCCAGTCGGTGCAAGGCGGCCAGCAGCAAGATCACGCTGGCAAAGAGCGCAAAGCTCAGCCGCATAGCCGTCAGCACCCGGCACAAGCCAAAACGGTCGCCCAGCATGCCCAGCATCGGCGAGACCAAGGTGCCCACGTACATCAGCGCGCCAAACGCGGTGAGCAGCATCACTGAGCCGGACTCGACCAGCACGTACCAGCCCAGGATCAGCGTTTCCATTTCCAGCGCCCACGCCGTGCACAGGTCGGCCGGCCACTGAAAGCGAAAATTGCGCGTGCGAAACGGTGCCAGGGCAGACGTGCTGCTCGTCACGGCTCACACCAGAGCATGATTTCGAGCCGGTTTGCGGCTCCGGTTCTGATTCCGGTTCTGCTCTGGGCTGTCAACGGCATGAAGTGATCGCAGCGGCGGGTCACGGCGATGGCAGCAGCCCCCGCAGCTTTTGCGCCAACTCGGGCGCCCGCCACACCGCAATGCGCTCCAGCGCCAACAGCTTGGTCGCAGGTTCGCTCAGTTCGCCCAGGGTGATGAGCAGCGCGTCGGGGGCTTCAGCGGCCTGGCGCGCGGCCTGCAAAGCACGCAGCGGATCCAGGCCGGTGTGGGCCGACTTCCAGCGCCGCGCGGCCACCAGCATGCGCCGGCCCGCACGTTCGATGTCGAAGTCATGCGCGCCACCTTCCACCCGTTGCACGGTGAAGCCGTCGCGCTTGAAGGCGGCTTCCAAAACACCGGCAAAGGCGGGCCAACTCATTGAAGCCAGGGTCTTGGCACTGTGCTCGACCAAGGCCGCGCTGGGCTTGTCGCGGCCACGCCAGGCGGCCATCACCGCAATGACCAGGAAAGGGAAACCCGACACCGCACCCACACCGCGGTAGGCCTGGGGCAACAGCGCCATGGCCACCCCGCCCAGCACCACGGCAATGGCCAAGCTGATCCACCACGGCGAACGCAGCAACACGGCGAACAAGGAGTTCGGGGCCATCTTCAACTTCACGGGGGCATCTCCTGCACGGGCCGGTGGGCGCCGCAGTCTAAGCGCTGGCTCACTGAACCTGCGGATGCCCCAACGGGCCGGCGTGCGCATGTCTCACCGTCGGCTGGATGGGCACAGCCCAGCGGGCAGCGCAGTTTCAAGTCAGGCAGGGCAAGCATTTCCTCCAGAATGCCGTGCAGAAAATGGTGGGAATCGGGCGACCGGGTCCGCACCCGTCAAACCTTTTGGATCGCCCTTGCAAGGATCATCCGGCATGCCGAGAAGTCATGAACCCATTGAAGTGCCTGGCGCCGTGCAACGCGGCATGCAGGGCAATTTGCATGGCGATCTGCAAGGCAATGTGCAAGGCGCTTTGCAAGGCAATGTGCAGAGCGACAGCCAAGCCGAAGCCAGCGACAGCCGGGTGGCGGCGCCATCCTCCGGCGCCTGGAAGGCTTTCAACGGCCCACGGGCCTCTGGCCCCTTGGCCAACATGCTGTCGCTGGACGACTTCGAGGCGGCCGCCAAAGCCGTGCTGCCACGCCCCATTTTTGGCTACGTGGCCGGTGCTGCCGAAGACAACCAGTCGCGCCGCGACAACCGCCAGGCGTTTGCCGAATGGGGCCTGGTGCCGCGCGTGCTGCGCAACGTGGCCCGGCGTTCCCAGGCGGTGTCGTTGTGGGGCACGCCGCTGAACTCACCCTTTGGCATTGCGCCAATGGGCATTGCAGCGCTGTCGGCGTTTGAAGGTGACCTGGTCATGGCCCGCGCCGCGCAGGCGGCCGGTGTGCCTTATGTGCTGAGTGGCTCGTCGCTGACGCCGCTTGAAGAAGTGATGGCAGCAGCGCCGGACAGCTGGTTTCAGGCCTACCTGCCAGGCGACCCGGCGCGCATCGACGCCTTGATCCGTCGTGTACAGGCCGCCGGTGTCAAGACCCTGGTGATCACGGTGGACATCCCTGTGGCCGGCAACCGCGAGAACAACCTGCGCGCTGGCTTTTCCACGCCGCTGCGGCCGTCGCTGCGTTTGGCCATCGACGGCCTGATGCGGCCCCGCTGGCTGCTGGGCACGATGCTGCGCACCCTGGCCACGCGCGGCATGCCGCATTTTGAGAATTCCTTTGCCGAACGCGGCGCGCCGATCCTGTCGTCGCGTGTGCAGCGCGACTTTGCGCAGCGCGACCACTTTGATTGGAGCCACATCGAGCACATCCGCCAGCACTGGCGCGGCCGCCTGGTCATCAAGGGCCTGCTGCACCCCTTGGACGCCGAACAGGCGCGGCGCGTCGGCGCCGACGGCGTGATCCTGTCCAACCACGGTGGGCGGCAGTTGGACGGCGCAGTGTCGGCGCTGCGCATGCTGCCGCAGGTGGTGGCAGCCGCCGGGCCGATGGTGGTGATGATGGACGGCGGCGTGCGCCGCGGCAGCGACGTCATCAAGGCCTTGGCGCTGGGCGCACAACTGGTGTGGGTAGGCCGGCCGTTCAACTTCGCCGCAGCGGTGGCAAGCCTTGCCGGGGTGGCACACGCCATCACCTTGCTGCAAGACGAGCTTGATCGCAACCTGGCGCTGCTGGGCGTCAACGCCTGCAGCGAACTGAGGCCCCACCACCTGTTGGCTTGGCGACACGACGTGTTGCACACGCCGAGCCCTTCAAGCGGCTGATCCTTGCTGTTGCCGCGCTGGCTGCGGGGTTCGCAGCCGGGGTCACTTGGCGGTCGCCCACAGCCCCCAGCCGCAAAATGCAGGCTTCCGCCAAACCCGGGGCCAGACCATGAACCACCTCAGCGGCATCGACGCAGCCTTTCTGCACCTGGAGTCCCCCGAGATGCCCATGCACGTGGGCTCTTTGCATGTGCTCGAGCTGCCACCCGGCTACAGCGGCGACTACTTCGAAGATGTGAAGGCCTGCCTGGCCCAGCGCCTACACACCGCCGATGTCTTCACCCGCAAGCTGGCCTTGATGCCCTTTGACCTGAGCAACCCGGTGTGGGTGGAGGACGACGACATCGACCTCGAACACCATGTGCGCCACATCACGCTGACCAAGCCCGGCAGCAACACGCAGTTGCAGCAGGCCGTGGCGCGGCTGCACTCCACGCTGCTGGACCGCAGCCGCCCGCTGTGGGAGTTTTTTGTCATCGACGGCCTGCGCAGTGGCGAGGTGGCGCTGTACATCAAGGTCCACCACGCGCGCCTGGACGGGCAGGCCGGCGTGGCGCTGGGCCGGGCCATCCTGGACACCGAGCCCGCTGGCCGACGCATCAAGCCGCCGCGTGCCAAGCTGCGCCGCAACGACTACCAGCTGGGCGTGGCCGAACTGCTGGGCGCCGCCATCAGCAACACCGCACAGCAGGTGCTGAAGTTGGTCAAGACGCTGCCTGCCATTGCTGGCGCGGCCAAAAGCGTGCTGTTGCCGGCCAAGGGTGAAAACGGCCAGCGCCACTGGAACCTGCCCAGGAACCTGGACTTCCTGGCGCCGCGCACGTCGCTCAACGTGGCCATCACCAACCAGCGCCGCTTTGCCGCGCGCACGGTGCCGCTGGCCGAGGTCAAGCTGATCGCCAAGCTGGCCGGTGTGTCGCTGAACGACGTGGTGCTGGGCACCGTGGCCGGTGCGCTGCGCGACTACTTCGTGGGTCACCGCGAGCTGCCGGCCAAGTCGCTGAAAGCGGCCGTGCCGGTGAGCCTGCGCGCCGCCGGTGACGAGTCGGCCAACAACCAGGTCAGCATGGTCTTGATGACGCTGGCCACCGACGTGGCCGACCCGCTGCAAAGGCTGAAGAAGATCGCCGAAGCTTCGACCCACACCAAGGCCATGATGGGCCAGATGAAGGCCGCCATCCCGACCGACTTTCCGATGCTGGCCGCGCCTTGGCTGATGTCGGGGTTGGCGTCGCTGTTCGGCCGCTCCAGGCTGGCCAACGTGCTGCCGCCACTGGCCAACGTGGTCATCTCCAACGTGCCGGGCATTCAGCTGCAGCTGTACTTTGCCGGGGCCAAGATCATCAGCTACTACCCGGTCAGCATCCCGGCCCACGGCATGGCACTGAACGTCACCGTGCAAAGCTACAACGGCCGCCTGGACTACGGCCTGACGGCTTGCCGCCGCGCGCTGCCTGACATCATGGAACTGGCCGACGCCTTGCTGGCCGAACACCGCAAGCTGCTGCAGGCGGTGCAGGCAGTGCAAACGGTGGCCGCGGCTTTGCCGACCGTGGCGCAGGCAAGCCGCCATGCAAGCCCGAACGTCAGCTCAGACGCCAGCCCGGCCGCAGCCTCGCCGCCCAGGTCGGTGCCGGCCAGGGCCTCGCAGCGCCCCGTACCGCTGCGCAAGCCCAAGGCGGCGCTTAATCTGGTGCCGCCCAGGCCCGGCAAGGCGGCTCCTGGCAAGGTCAAGGCGATGCGCAAGCGCGCCGCCTGAAACGTGGGGTGGGCTGACCCTTCAAAAGAGCAGCCCTCCAAAAAAGCAGCCTTTCAGTCAACACGGCTTGGAAAACTGAGCACAACCTGCGTTCCCGCGCCCGGCGCGCTGTGCAACTCCAGCTCAGCACCAAGCGATTCGGCCAGTTGGCGGCTGATGACCAGCCCCAGGCCCGTGCCGGGCACGCCGTTGCGGTCCTGCCCCAGCCTGTCAAAGGGCTTGAAAAGGCGCTGCAGCTGCTCGGTGGTCATGCCCGAGCCATTGTCGTCGACCGTGATCTGCAGGCCACCGGACACAGACCGCGCAGCCAGGCGCAGCGTGCTGCCCCGCCCGCCGTACTTGATGGCGTTGGAACCCAGGTTGAGCACAATCTGCCGCAGCAAACGGTCGTCGGTTAGCCAAACCAAAGGCTCGGGGCAGGTGACCTCGATCGCCACACCGGCCGAGTCGGCCATGGGTTGCAGCATCTGTTGGCTGGCGCGCAGCAATTCGTCCACCTGGACGGGGTCTTGCGCAGGCTGGCGCTGGTCTTGTTGCAGGCGTTGCAGCTCCAACAAGTCATCCACCAGGGCCAGCATGTGCCGTCCCGCCTTGACCACGTGACCCACATAGGCCCTGCTGGGTACGCCAGCCAAAGACGGGTCGCGCTGCAAGAGTTCTCCAAAACCCAGGATGGCGTTGAGCGGCGTGCGCAACTCGTGGCTGGCCCGTGACATGAAAGCCATTTGCTGTCGCCCTGCTTCTTCAGACACGGCTCGGGCTTGCCGTTCTGCTTGCAGCTCGCGCGCCACCGTGACGTCCACCACCGCGCCAACATGGGCCGAAACAGAACCATCGTTGGCCAGAATCGGGCTGGAACGCACCCACACCACACGCGGCGCCTGCCCAGGCGGCAGCAGTCGAAACTCCATGTCATAGGACAACTTGCGTTCAGCGTGGTGTTGCCAGGTGCGAATCACCCTGTCACGGTCGTCCGGGTGCACCGTGGTGGACCAGCCGAGGCCCAGGCTGTGCGCCGCGTCCAGCCCGTACAAGGCCTGCCAGGCCGGGTTGGTGTAGGTGCAAGCGCCGCTGGGGTCGGTCAAATAAATGCCAATGGGCGCGGCATTCGCCAAGGACTGGAAGCGGTGTTCGAGCAGGCGGGTCTGCGTGACATCGCGAACCAGCGCCAAGGTACGCCCGCCCTGCAAGGCAACACAGCGGGTCTCGAAGGAACGCAGCTCACCACTGACCACGCGCCGGTCGTAAACATGAAGTTGGGGCTGGTGCGTGGCGTGGGCCTGCTGGATGTGTGCCAGCATGTCCTTGGCGACTTCGGGCACTTCAACGTCGACCAGATGCCGGCCGCGCTTTTTTTCCCAGGGCGCCGAGAGTGCGTCATGGTTGGGGTCGCTGACCTCGGCATAACGATGCTCGGCATCAAACACCAGCCACAGGTCGGGAATCACCGCCCGCAGCCCCTGCAACCATGCCTGAGCCTCGGGCTGGCCCAAGGCAGCGTTGTTCAGGTCCGACTGGCCTTGTTCCATGCGGATGCGCAGCAGCTCACGCTGGCCTGCGTCCACCACCGCGCACAGCCGGGCGCGACGGCCTTGCCACAGCCCCGCCAAGCCGCGGACATCGGCATGCAACACCTGACCCGAGTGGTTTTTTTCCAGCCAGACCGTTGGCTGCGCGTGTGGGGTGCCGTGGGACAGGTCACTCAAGAAAGCGTGCAGCCTGTCGAGCTCGCCCGGCATCAGAAAGTCGCCGCGTCGGCAGGCCAGAAACTCTTCTCGCGCACAACCATAACGAACCAGCGCGGCGGCGTTGACCGCCAGCAGCTGCAGCGTTTCCACGTCGTAGACAAAGTGCGCCAGCGGGTGCTGCTCGAGCAGCGGGCTCCAGACCAGGATCAAAGGCGCTGCGGGACCCGATTGCGAGGCGATGGCCATCGTCCGTGGGCGGCTGGCGCTCGCCTTTTGTAGCTGACACGCCAGCGTACCACCGAGTTAACCCCGTGCGATCCAACAAAGTCCGGCTGGTGCTCATGAGCAAATGTCACTTGGTTACTTTGCTCATCCCCCTCGGGGGGGCGGGATGGGCGCAGCCCGGACCTGGGGGTGCTCAGTAAGTGCGGCCCTTGCGGTACTGCGCATGTTGGCGGCGGTCCAGGGTGGTCGACTTGGTCAGCGCGGCGAAGGAAGCGCCGGCATGCGCGTGCGCAATCGCCAAGCCCAATGCGTCGGCCGCATCCTTGCCCGGCAGGCTGGGCAGCTTGAGCAGCCGCTTGACCATTTCCTGCACCTGCGACTTGGTGGCCAGGCCGTGGCCGACGATGGCCTTCTTCATCTGCAGTGCGGTGTACTCGGCCACCGGCAGGCCACCACTGACCAGCGCGGCCAGCGCTGCGCCGCGCGCCTGACCCAGCAACAGCGTGCTCTGCGGGTTGACGTTGACAAACACGATCTCGGCACAGGCGCAGTCCGGGCGATAACGCTGCACCACCTCCTGCACGCCTTCGAAGATGATCTTCAGGCGGCCCGGCAGGTCACCGCGCGGCACCTCCAGCGTGCTGATGGTGCCGCTGGCCACGTAGCTCAGGCGCTGGCCCAGCGCGTCGACCACGCCAAACCCGGTGCGCTGCAGGCCAGGATCGATGCCCAGGATCAGCATGGCCGGCGCGCCATCAAACGAAGGTCCAGCGCAGCGAGTGAAAGAACACCGGCGCGGCAAAACACAAAGGTGCCACGCGGTCCAGCAGACCCACCGCACCGGTGACCGAACTGCGATTACCCCAGTAGCGCACGCCGGCGTCGCGCTTGAGCGCACGCATCACCAGTTCACCCAGGTTGCCGCAACCACCGGCCACCGCCGCCATGGCCATCGCTCGCCAAGGATTGACGGGCGTGATCCAGAACAGCGCCGCGCCCATCAGCGCGGCGGCAGCCACGCCGAGCGTCCAGGCACGCCAGGAAAAACTGCGGTCGATCTGCCGCACGGTGGGGCGGCGGCGCAACTTGCGGCTGGCCAGCTCCTGCACGATTTGCGCCGCGCCTGTCACCATCACCAGGAAGAACAACAGGAAGGCCCCGCGGCCGGCAAATTGCGGCAGGTCCAGCAGCAGCAAGGCGGGCGCATGGCTCAAGCCATAAACACAAACCATGATGCCCCACTGAATCTTGGCGTTGCGTTCCAAAAAGCGCTCGGGGTCGCCGGCCAGCGCGCTGACCACGGGGATGGCCAGGAACACATAGACCGGCACAAAAACCGCGAACAGGTCAAACGCGCGCAGCCCCACCAGCACAAACTGCAATGGCAGGGCGACAAAGAACGCCAGCAGCAAACTTCGGTGATCGCCACGCCGGGTGCGCACCAGGGTGATGAATTCGCGCAGCGCCAAAAACGAGAACACGCCACAAGCCAGCGTCGCGCCCACCGGGCCCGACATCCAGGCCAGCCAGAACACCACACAACCGATCCACACCGCGCGCAGGTCGCGCAGCATCTGCTGGTTGCGTTCGCGCCGGGTCTGGCCGCTGTCGGGCAAGGTGTAGAACAGGACCGCCACCGACACCAAGGCCAGCAGACCAAAAAGGGCCACAAACAACAGCGCCACCTGGTCGTCTTGCGACAGTTCGCGCAGCGCGTGAAGGTCGATCGTCATGCGCGCCCCGGTCGCCCCGCCAACACCGCCGCACGGGCGCGGTCCAGGAAGGCGCGCTTGTCCTCGCCAGCCGCCAGCTGCAAAGGTTCACCAAAGGTCACCGTGCACAAAATGGGCACCGGCACCACTTCACCCTTGGGCATGACGCGCTGTACGTTGTCGATCCAGGCCGGCACCAAGCTCACGCTGGGGAACTGCTCGGCCAGGTGGTAAAGGCCACTCTTGAAGGCTTGCGGTTCGTCCTTGTTGCTGCGTGTGCCCTCGGGAAAGATGACCAGCGAGTCGCCGTTCTGCAAGGCCTGCACCAAGGGCTCCAGCGGGTCCTGATCGTCGACCCGGGTGCGGCTGACATAAACGGCGTTGAACACCGCGGTGGTCAACCAGGTCTTGAAGGGCGATGAAGTCCAGTAATCACGCGCCGCGATGGGCCGGGTGCGGGAGCGCAATTCCAACGGCAGCGCGGCCCAGATCAAGACCCAGTCCAGGTGGCTTTGGTGGTTGGCAAAGTAGATGCGCTGCTCGGCCTTGGGCGGGCAGCCTTTCCAGTGGCCTTGGGCGCCTGTGATCAGGCGGGCGATGAAGGCCAACAGGGCCCCCATCAGGTCGGCTCGTGTCATGGGGCGCGATGCTACCCGTCGTGGCGCAGCGCGGTGCAAGCCACGGGCGCATTCCTCAAGGGCCACCCACCGGGCAACAGCACCTGTCAGTGGCGCAGGCGCTCAGTGTCGGAAATGCCGTGTGCCCGTGAACACCATGGCCACGCCGCGCTCGTCCGCCGCCGCAATGACTTCGTCGTCGCGCATGCTGCCGCCGGGTTGGATGACACAACAGGCGCCTTCGTCGATGACCACGTCCAAGCCGTCACGGAACGGAAAAAAGGCGTCGCTGGCCACCGCCGACCCGGCCAGCGCCAGGCCTGCGTTGCCGGCCTTGATGCTGGCGATGCGGGCGCTGTCGACACGGCTCATCTGCCCGGCGCCCACACCCAGTGTCATGCCATTGGCACAAAAGACGATGGCGTTGCTCTTGACGAACTTGGCCACCTTCCAGGCGAACAGCAGGTCTTGCAACTGCGCGGCCGTGGGCGCCAACCGGGTCACCACACGCAGTTCAGAGGCCGAGACATTCTTGGTGTCGGGTGACTGCAGCAGCAGGCCGCCGCCGATGCGCTTGTAGTCAAAGACGTTGGCCGCCGCACCCAAAGGCACTTCGAGCACGCGAACGTTTTGCTTAAGCGCCAGGATGGCCCGCGCTGCGGGCAAAACCTGGGGCGCGATCAGCACCTCGACAAACTGCTTGTTGTCGCCAATGCGGCGTGCGGTGGCTTCATCCAGCGGGCGGTTGAAGGCCAGGATGCCGCCATAGGCGGAAGTCGGATCGGTGGTCCAGGCCTTGCCATAGGCCTCGACCAGATCGGCACCGATGGCCACGCCACAGGGGTTGGCGTGCTTGACGATCACACAGGCCGGCGCATCAAAGGTCTTGACACATTCCCAGGCCGCATCAGCGTCGGCAATGTTGTTGTAGCTGAGCTCCTTGCCCTGCAACTGCACCCAGCCCGCCAGGCTGCCCGCCGGCGGCGCGGCCTCGCTGTAGAAAGCGGCGCTCTGGTGCGGGTTCTCGCCGTAGCGCATGCCCTGGGTTTTGCTGAGCTGCAGGCTGTAGACAGCCGGGAAAGGCTCACGCACGGGCACCGCGGCGCAGGACGCTTCGGCGCCAGCTTGCAACGCGCTGAGGTAGTTGCTGATCATGCCGTCGTAGGCCGCGGTGTGGGCAAACACCTTCTTGGCCAGCATGAATTTGGTGCTGCGTTGCAGGCCCACGGTGCGCAGTTCGTCCAGCACGGTGGCGTAGTCAGAAGGCTCGATCACCACCGCCACGTCAGCCCAGTTCTTGGCTGCTGCGCGCAGCATGGCCGGGCCGCCGATGTCGATGTTCTCGATGGCGTCGTCCAGCGTGCAGTCGGCCCGCGCGGTGGCCTTGGCAAAAGGGTAGAGGTTGACGATCAACAGGTCGATGGTGTCAATGTCATGGGCCTTCAAGGCCGCCATGTGTTCAGGCAGGTCCCGGCGTGCCAGCAGCCCACCGTGGATGCGCGGGTGCAGGGTCTTGACGCGACCGTCCAGCATCTCGGGAAAGCCGGTGATGTCGGCCACTTCAGTGACAGCAAGGCCGGCATCGGCCAACAGGCGAGCAGTGCCGCCGGTAGACAGCAGCCGCACGTCCAGTGCCACCAGCTCGCGGGCCAGTTCAACAATGCCGGTCTTGTCAGAGACCGAGATGAGCGCAGTCTTCATTTGATGAGCTTGTGGTCCAGCAGCTTGCGCCGCAATGTGTTTCGGTTGATGCCCAGCCACTCAGCGGCCTTGCTCTGGTTGCCTTGGGCCTGGCGCAGCACCACGTCGAGCAAGGGTCTTTCAGCAGCGCCCAGAAACAAGTCGTGCAGCGCAGCCGGTTCTGCGCCCCGCAGGTCCTTGAAGTACTGCTCTACGCTGACGCGCACACAATCGTCGATCGCTCGCTTGCTCACGGGTGCAACCTTTGGCCTGCGGCCAGTCCCGCCTGGCGGGAATGAGCCCTCGGACCCTCGGTGCTCATGCCGCCAAATCCCGCATGTCATCGTTGGCGGCCACGTCCGCACTGGGCAGCAGGTGGTAGCGGTCAGCCAGGGCATCAAAAAAATCGCTGACGGCCGTTACCTGCGAACGGCAGTCTTCGATCAGGTTCATGCGGGCGCGGAAGGCGTCGCCCCCCGGCAGGGCCTGCACGGCCCAACCGATGTGTTTGCGGGCGCTGCGCACCCCTGTGCGTTCGCCGTACAGCGCGTAGTGGTCATGCAAGTGGACGGTCAGCCAGCCCTGCACTTCCCGCACGGTGGGCGCCGGCAGCAACGTGCCGTGGGCCAGGTGGTGCGCCACTTCGCGAAAAATCCATGGCCTGCCCTGCGCCGCGCGACCAATCATGATGGCGTCGGCCCCAGTGCGCCGCAGAACGTGCAGGGCCTGTTGCGGGGACCTGATGTCGCCGTTGGCCACCACGGGAATTCGCAAAGCGGACTTCACAGCGGCCACGGTGTCGTGCTCGGCTTGGCCGCCGTAACCCTGCTCGCGCGTGCGGCCGTGCACGCTGACCATCGCCACACCAGCCGCCTCAGCCGCCCGTGCCAACACCAGCGCATTGCGCTGCGTGGCGCACCAGCCGCTGCGCATCTTCAGGGTCACCGGCACACCGCGTGGCTCGCAGGCCGCGACCACCGCCGAGACAATGGCCAAGGCCAAGGGCTCGTTCTGCATCAACGCCGAGCCGGCCCACACGTTGCACACCTTCTTGGCCGGGCAACCCATGTTGATGTCGATGATTTGCGCGCCGCGGTCGATGTTGTAGCGCGCCGCGTCGGCCATCTCGGCCGGGTCGACGCCAGCAATCTGCACCGCGATGGGCGCGCTCTCACCGGTGTGGTCGGCGCGCCGACTGGTCTTGAGCGAATCCCAGAGTTCGCGCTTGCTGGTCACCATCTCGCTGACCGCGTAGCCGGCGCCCAGGCTTTTGCAGAGCATGCGAAAAGGCCGGTCGGTGACGCCGGCCATGGGCGCCACAAACAGGTTGTTGGGGAGTTCAAGGGCGCCGATGCGCATGTCAAGGCCGGGGCGAAAGCAAGTGCTGAAAAATGAGGCGCGAGTATAGCGGCGCACGGTGCCAAGGGCTGTGTCAGTTCGGGCTGTGAGTCGTGTCCATAATCCTGCGCATCAATGGAAGCCTGGATTCAATCTCTCCTGACCTCGCTGGCACTGCCGCAGTTCGGCCTGTCTACGCTGTTCATCATTTCGATCCTCTCGGCAACGTTGTTACCGATGGGCAGCGAATTTGCTGTCATTGGCCTGCTCAAGCTCAACCCCGATCTCTTCTGGCCAGCGGTGCTGGTGGCCACGGTGGGAAACACCATCGGGGGCGCCATCAGCTGGTGGATGGGCTATGGCGCAGAAGCGCTGTATGAACGTGTCAAGCACAAGCAGTTCGAGACCAAGGCCCTGACCTGGCTGCGCCGCTTTGGCCCCAAAGCCTGCCTGCTGAGCTGGCTGCCGGGTGTGGGTGACCCGTTGTGTGCCATCGCCGGCCTGTTGAAGATGCCGTTTTGGCCCTGCCTTTGCTACATGGCCATCGGCAAGTTCGCTCGTTACGTCATCATGACGGCCGTTCTGCTGTGGGTCTTTCCAGGGCAGCTTTTCCCCTGATCAATTGCAGCCCAGCAAGCTGCCCGACCTGCTGGCGCGCGCCGAACAAAAACCGCTGATCAAAGGCGCGGCAACAGCACGGTGGTGGCTTCTTCGGCTTGCGCCGCATCGAACTCGGAGTGGCTGATTTCGCGGATCACCATCGTGCGATGCGGGTCGAAGCCAGCGCATGCATGACCGTCATCTTCGAATTGCGCTTCCAGGCGTTTCATCAACCGACCCAAGAGGTCCTGCAGCGGCGCGTCTTGTCCAGGCAAAGGCAGGCTGGACAGCTGCGAGCAAATGCGGCCAAGCCAGTGCTGTGGCACCAGGTCCACCGCCGAAGCGCCCCGTTCCAACAACGACCGCTCCAGCGCTGCCAGGTGCGGCAACACCTCGCGTGAACCTCTGGCCTGGTCCAGCAACTGACCCAGAGATCGAGCCATCAAGCGTCCGCGCAGGCGTTCTGCGGAGTCGGCGCCTGCTGCGACGGGGCCAGGCAAGGAGGACGTTGGGGTGCTCATGGTCCCATTTCGACCACCCCGGCTGGAACTTGAGCCAGCGCTTTTCAGGCCCGTGCGGCCAGGCTGCGCTGCAGGTCGTCCAGCACCTCGTCCAGCCGCCGCAGGGCCTGTGCCGCCCGGCTGCCCCGGGGGGCTCGTTGGTGCTTGAGCAAGACGCGGCGGCTGTCGTCCAGCGCCGCGTTGTCCAGCGTCAAGCCACGCTTGGCCAAGGTGGCGCTCAAGACCCCGCGGCGCGAGCGCAGGTCGGCCCGGGTGCGCTGGTAGGCGTGTTCGGCCAACAAGCGGCGCTGACCGTAGCCAAAGGTGTTGGCCAGGAACAGCGCAGGGTCGCGGTGGTCGGGCTCGAAGAGCACGATGTCGGTCTGCGGGTGGCTGCTTTGATAGCCCTTCATGCCCAGTTCCAGCCGCGAGTGGATCAAGGTGCGAAAGGTCTGGCTCAGCACCACCGGCAAGCCACCGTCCACCAAGCGCGGAATCGGCGCTTCAGCGCCGCCCAACAGCCGGTGGCGCCGGGCGTGGGTGGCGTCAAACGGCACCAAGGGGTTCAGGCACAGCACCAGGTCCAGCCCCATGTCCAGCAGCACGCGGGCGTGCAGGGTTTTTTTCAGGGCCCCGTCAACATACCAATGCCCATCAATGGGCACTGGGGGAAAGAGCCCCGGCAGCGCGGCGCTGGCAGCCACGGCGTCAGAGATGGGCACGTGGTCCCAGCCCGGCAGCCCAAAGGGGGCGGCTTCGCCGCTGTCGAGGTCGGTGGCCACCAGCACCAGGCGCCGTTGGCGCTCTTTCCAGAGCTGGCGAAAGTCGTTGCTGCGGCCTGGTGCGCTCAAGAGGCTGCGCACCTGGCGTTCCAAGGGCGCGTGGCTGAACAGCCCCGTGGGCAATGCCCGGCCCAGGTGCTCCAGCGAAGCCAGCAGCGAGCGGCCTTTGAACACAAAACCAAAACCAGCCATGGTCAAAAGACCCGGCAGCGCAGCCGCACGCCGCGCAAATTCGGTCAACGCCGGGCGGATGAACAGATTGGGCCGCACGATGTCGGCCCGCGGCCCGCTGTTTTCAATGAAGGCCGCGCACAGCTGGCGCGGCGTCATGCCGTTGGCCAGGCCCGCGGCCACAAAACCACCGGCCGAGACGCCGACATAGCCGTCCAGCGCGTTCAGGTCCAAACCCGGCAAGGCTTCTTCCAAAGCGCACAGCGCACCAATTTCGTAAATGGCGCCCAAAGGACCACCACCGGCCAGGGCCAGGCCGATCCTGGGCTTGGCGGTGGACGCGGCTGGCGCTGGGGTGCCGGTTCGCTTGGGCTTCGGCGTGGGCGCGGCCGGGCGGGTGCGCAGGGAGCGGCTTGAAGGTGCGGGACGGATGGCGGGCCTCAGCAGATGTTCAACGCGCTGCATCACCACCGGGCGGGCGGCATGCACAAGGCAGCAAGGGCGCCGCAGCGCCCTTTGACTGGACGCATCTCAAACGGCTCAAGCCGCTTTGCGAGCGCGCTTGGCAGCAGCCTTGACCACCGGCTTGGCGGCCGTTGTGGTGGCCGCTTTGGTAGCCGTTTTGGCGTCCGTTTTGGCGGTTGCCTTGGCTGGCCTGGCAGCCGCCTTCACGGGCGCCATCCTGCTCAACTTGGCAACAGCCGCGGCCAGTTCGTCCACCCGCTTGACCAGCGCGTCCACGTCCTTGGCGGTAGGCACACCCAGGGTGTTCATGGCCTTGGCGGTGCGGGCTTCAAAAATGGTTTCGAGCTTGTCCCAGTTCTGCCCGGCCTTGGCCGTCACAGTGCCGGCCATGGCGCTCATCTTGCCCGTCACTTCATTGATCTTGTCTTCGGCGATGCCTTGCGTCTTTTTCTGCAGCGACAGGCCCTCTTTCACCAAGGTCTCAAAAACACCGGTGCCTTCTTCGCGGGCCTTGCTAAAAGCGCCCATGCCGGCCAACCAGATCTGCTGGGCCGATTCCTTGACCGAGTTGGCCAGGTGGCTGTCCATCAGGCTGGCGGCCCCCTTGCTGGCTTGGCTGGAAACGTGCTCGGCGGTGCTTTTCATCTTCTTGACCATGAGGGGCTCCTGTTGCTGTGGGTGGCAAATTTTCTCTTTGGTGCAGGGCCAGTCTGATCGTGCACCCGAGCCACGAATATAGGGTTCTCCCGTGGGGGCCACAGCCTAAAAGTCTAGTGAGGCGGCTCTATGCTTGACCCGGCCCACCCGACCGGCAAGGGGTCAGTCCCCTCTCACGGCCCGCACAAACAAGCACAAACAAGCACAAGCAAGGTCTGCAGCAGGAGAACGGCTATGCACTACTTCGTCACTGGCGCGACCGGGTTCATTGGCAAGCGACTGGTCAAGACCCTGCTGGCGCGCAAGGGCAGCCGCGTGCACTTCTTGATGCGCCACGGCAGCGAAGGCAAGCTTGACAGCCTGTATGCGTACTGGGGCCTCAAAGGCGCGGCCAAGGGTCGAGCGGTGCCGGTGTTAGGTGACCTGACGAGCAAGAAGCTGGGTGTCAACCTGGCCACCCTCAAAGCCTTGAAAGGCCAGATCGACGCTGTCTACCACCTGGCCGCCGTGTACGACCTGAGCGCCGACGCCGAGAGCCAGGTCGCGGTCAACATCGACGGCACCCGCAATACGGTGGAGTTCGCCAAGGCCATCGACGCGGCGCACTTCCATCATGTCTCGTCCATCGCCGCCGCAGGACTCTACGAGGGCGTGTTTCGCGAGGACATGTTCG
>JAYVSX010000014.1:0-3535 GCA_043774975.1 Rubrivivax sp. | reverse complement strand
AAGGCCCTGATCGAGGGCTTCACCGACAGCGTGGGCGCCGACGAGGCCAACCGGCAGTTGTCGGCCCGCCGCGCCGACGCGGTGCGCAACGCCTTGATGGGCATGGGGGTGGCCTCCGACCGGCTGTCCACCATGGGCTTTGGCGAGGCCTATCCGGTGGCCGGCAACGACAGCGCCAGTGGACGCCAGATGAACCGGCGGGTCGAGATCCTGCTGTCAGACGACCGCGGGGTCATCGTCCCTCGCTGAACGTGCTGGCGGCCGCTTGTGCGGCCGCCATGTCTGTTCACGGCTGCGCTGGCTCCTGCGCTGCCTCCTGAGCTGACCCCTGCGCTGGCTCCCGCTCTTGTACCTGCACCGGCACCTGCACCAGCAAGCAGCTGGTCAGCGGCAACTTCGTCCAGGCGATGGTTTCTCCCACACGCAGGTTCAGCACGCCAACGGGTAGGTCCTGAACCGTCGGGGCTACGGGGCCCTGCCGGGCCTGACCTTGCTGCGCGTCCACCGCGCCCTGCGCTTGCAAGATCACGATGCGCACCGTGCGCTCGCCCCGGCGCAGGGTGATTTCAGCGCGCGGCCAATCGGCTGGCAGGCTGGGTGTCAAACACAGCCCGTGCGCGCTCAACTGCAGCCCCAGGACCGACTCCACCGCCGCGCGGTGCAGCCACGAAGCGGCGCCGGTGTACCAGCTCCAGCCGCCGCGGCCCGTGTAGGGCGGCACGCTGTAGACGTCGCCCGCCACCGCGTAGGGCTCCAGACCATAGGCCGGGCCTTGCACCGCATCGGCAGAACGGTGTGCAGGGCTGAGCCAGGTCCACCAGCGGTAGGGCAAGTCGCTGCGCGGCGCGTGGCCAGCGGACTCCAAAGCCGCCTGGGCCATCAGGGCCCAAATGGCGCCGTGGTTGTATTGGCCGCCGTTTTCGCGCACACCCGCCGGATAGGCCTGGATGTAGCCGGCGCTGGGCACGGCGTCACTCAAAGGCGGGTGCAACAGGCGCAGCAATCCGGCCTGTCCGTCCACCAGCTGCTCGCGCGCACTGGCCATGGCCTGCTGCTGGCGTGGCACCGGTGCCACGCCCGACAACACCGCCCAGGCCTGGGCAATCAAGTCGATGCGGGCTTGCGGGTTGGCCTGGGTTCCCAAGGGCTCGCCGTTGTCAAAAAAGGCCCGCACGTACCACTGTCCATCCCAGGCTGGGCCTTGCAGCGCGGTTTTCCAGCCCTGGGCCGCCACCAGCCAGCGCTGGGCTCGTGCATGGTCGCCGCGGGCTTGCGCCAGGGGCGCCATGCCCGCCACCAAGGGGCACAAGAACCAGGCCAACCAGACACTTTCACCGCGGCCCTCGGCGCCGACCCGGTTCATGCCGTCATTCCAGTCGCCACTGCCCATCAGCGGCAGGCCGTGCACGCCCACCCGCAGGCTGCGGTCCAGCGTGCGGGCGGCGTGCTCGTAGACGCTGCCGCGCTGCTGGCTGATCTGTGGCGTGTCGTAGTGATCTTCAGCGCCCGGCGCTATCGGCGGGCCTTCCAGGAACGCCACGGACTCATCGAGCACGGTCTGGTCTGCCGTCGTCTTCAGGTAGTGCAGCAGCGCGTGCGGCAGCCACAGCAAGTCGTCGCTGAAGTGCGTGCGCACGCCCGCCCCACCCGGTTCGTGCCACCAATGTTGAACGTCACCTTCAACAAACTGGCGCGCGGCGCAGCGCACGATCTGCTCGCGCAGGCGCAGCGGTCGCGTCCAGGCCAGCGCCAAGGTGTCTTGCAGTTGGTCGCGGTAGCCGGTGGCGCCCCCGGCCTGGTAGAAGCCGGCCTTGGCCCACAGGCGGCAGCTGACGGCCTGGTACAGCAACCAGTGGTTGACCAGCGCGTTGAACAGCGGGTCGGGGGTGCGCACCTGGGTGGCACCCAACAGGTCTTGCCAGTGCTGCTGCACCTGCGCCATGCGCTGGCTGGGCAAGGCAGCGGCCGCTGCAGCGGCGTCGCTGTGGGCGGCTTCCAGGCTGGCTGAATGGCCCAGCAAGAAGACGCACTCGCGTTCCTGCCCTGGGGCCAGGTCAACGTCCAACGACCACGCCGCACACGGGTCCAGACCGGCGCCCTGTTGACGGCCCAGGTGGTCGGGCAGCACGGGGCCACCGCGGGCATCGAAAAACTCGCGGCGGTCGCAGGTCCAGTCGACCTGGCCGTTAGACATCGCGTCAGACAGCGCGTCAGACAGCCCGTCGGTGCCGCCTTGTGCGTGGGGCGTTGTCAGCGCCAGCCACGCGGTGCTGCCGGCCAAACCGTCGGTGGTGTCGAACTGGGTGGCGCACAAGATGCTGAGCTTGCCGTGCGCCAGGCGCTGGCGGTGCAGCGCCGTGCGAACCTGGTGCCGGGCCATGCGCTGCGCCCCCATCAGCCATTCCAGCCCAGCCACCACCCGCAGCTCCAGCGCGCGGCGGCCGCGGTTGTGCAGCTGCACCTTCAGCTGCAGCACCGGGCTGTGCAGGTCCACGCACCAGTCCAGTTGCACGTGCAGATCACCCCGCTGGTGCTCGATGCGCGTGGTGCCGGCCCCATGTTGCACACGGTAGTCCACGCCCGCCGCGCCAAAGGCCGACGCGGTGGCGCTCCAGGTCTGGCGGCTGCGACGGTCTTGCAGCCACAGCCACTGCGACGGCGGGTCGGCCACCGGGTCGTTGCTCCAGTCCGTGATCCGGTGCAGGCGGCTGTTGTGGGCCCAAACGCAGCCCGGCCCGGCTTCACTGACTTGGCAACCAAACTCGGGATTGGCCAGCACATTGACCCACGGTCGGCGGGGTCGCTGGCTGGCGCCGGCGAGAAAGGAAAACGCACCGTCCTCAGGTGCAAACTGCCCCACCGACACCGCCATGGCCCGCGTTGCTGACGTGGTGGCACCTGTCGCCAACGGTGATGTCGAGCCCTCTTGGCGGCGCTCTCGCGCACGTTCGTGCCCCTGCACCCAGTCCTGCACATGGTGCACCAGCGCGCGGCCATCGGCCACCAGGCTCAGGCGGGCCAGCGCTTGCAGCGTGGCCAGCTCGTTGGCAGCCAGATCGTCAGCCCGCAGCAGGTGAAACCCGATGGTCGCCGCCACCGCGCTGTCGGCGTTGTGCTGGTCGCGCAGCAGCGAGATCTCGTGCTGCAAGGGCATCAGGTAGGACGCGGGTTCGGTGTTCACCACCACCAGGTCGCAGGCAATGCCGCCCCACGACCACAGACGCAGCGCATGGCCCAGCGAACGCAGCAGTCCCAGGCCCTGCGTGACGCCGGCTGACACCAGGATGATCGGGTGGTCGCCCGAAATCCCAAAGCGCCAGAGCAGGCGCCGATCACAGACTTCAACGGTGGCATCCCCCAAATCTGGCAGGCCGGCCTGCGGACGTGTCAGGGTGAGCACAAGGGCGGTCGTCAGCATCTGGATGGCGGCGAAGGTTTCACTGCTGGTGCGCATGGCACGCAGCCGGATGCCCGTCAGCGTGGCTGACATGAGTGAGGCCCGCTGAACGTGGCTGTGTTGCTGGTACTTGTCAAT
>JAYVSX010000013.1:0-5366 GCA_043774975.1 Rubrivivax sp. | reverse complement strand
GATATCTGGCCTACCAGCGACGAGATCAACGCGCTGATGAAGTACGCCATGAACGGCAAGGCCTTCCGCAAGAACTACGAAAAGGTCAAGAGCGATCCTGGCAAGCTGTGGGAGAAGATCAAGGGCGTGGGTTTGGGCAAGGACCGCAATGTGTACACCTGGCCGAAGAGCACCTACATCGCCGAGCCGCCATTTTTCAACGACTTCACGATGCAACCGAAAGAGCTGGTCAGCGGCGTGCGCGGCGCGCGCATCATGGGTCTATTAGGCGACAGCATCACCACCGACCACATCAGCCCTGCCGGCAGCTTTGCGGCCACCACACCCGCCGGCAAGTACTTGTTGGAACATGGCGTGCTGAAGGCCGACTTCAACAGCTACGGCGCGCGCCGCGGCAACCATGAAGTGATGATGCGCGGCACCTTCGCCAACGTGCGCTTGAAGAACCTGATGATCCCGGCGTTAGCTGACGGCAGCCGCGTGGAAGGCGGCTACACGCTGATGCAGCCGGGTGGCGAGCAACTGCCCATTTTTGAGGCGGCCATGCGCTACGTGGCCGCCGGCACGCCCACGGTGGTGTTTGCTGGCGAAGAATACGGCACCGGCTCCAGCCGAGACTGGGCGGCCAAGGGCACCGCGCTGCTGGGCATCAAGGCCGTGGTGGCGCGCAGCTTCGAGCGCATCCACCGCAGCAACCTGATCGGCATGGGCGTGCTGCCCTTGCAGTTCAAGGGCGGCGAATCGTGGCAAAGCCTGGGCCTGCGCGGTGACGAGGTGGTGGATGTGCAGCTGGCCAGCGACATCAAGCCGCTGTCAGACGCGCTGCTGGTGATCACAGGCGCCGACGGCCAGCGCCGCCAAGTACCCGTGACCTTGCGCATCGACACCGCCATCGAGGTGGACTACTACCGCCACGGCGGCATCCTGCCCTATGTGCTGCGGCAGTTGCTTGCGGCTTGAAGGGGACGTAGGGGACATAGGGGACTCAGGAAAGGCCGTCTTGGTGATCGGGGCCCGCAAGGCCAGCCAAGTCAACGGCCGCGCAGAAACAGCGCGTCCAGTTCCTTCATCGTCACCTGGCGCCACGTGGGGCGCCCGTGGTTGCAGGTGTCGGCGCGTTCGGTGGTTTCCATCTCGCGCAGCAGGCCGTTCATTTCTTCCAGCGTCAATCGCCGGTTGGCGCGCACCGCGCCGTGGCAGGCCATGCTGGCCAGGATGTCGTCACGCGCGCGCTGCACCACGCGGCTGGCGCCCAGCTGGGCCAGCTCGGCCAGCACCGAACGCGTGAGCTCGGCCAGGTCGGCATCGGGCAGGGCCGCGGGGCGGCTGCGCACCACCAGCGTGGCGGCGCTCAGCACGCCCACATCCAGGCCCAATTCCAGCAGGGTTGGGCCGGCGGCCTCGACTTGCGCCACCTCGGCCGGTGTGGCTGAAAAGCTCAGCGGCAACAGCAGCGGCTGCGATGGCAGCGCGGCCTGGCCCTGGGCCGCACGCTTGAGCTTTTCGTAGACGATGCGCTCGTGTGCAGCGTGCATGTCCACCACCACCAGGCCGTGCTGGTTTTCAGCCAGGATGTAGACGCCCGCGATTTGCGCCACCGCGCGGCCCAAGGGCCAAGCCAGCGGGTCGGTGGGTGAGCCCGGGGCCGCATCGGATATGGGCGATGTGGGACTGGTCCCCGCGCGATCGGCTGCCACTGACCCGCCGCTGCGCAAAGCCGCCCAGGTGGCCAAACCGCCCGAGCCGATCAGCCGGTCTGGCGCGGTCCAGGCGGGGCGCGGTTCCTGGGCGCTTGGCACCGGCTCGGCCCAGGCCAGCGCGGGCTGCCAGCCGGACTGCGCCACCCAGGGCTCTGCGGGGGCATCAGGGACCGCGGTCGAAGGTGCGGCGGCCGCCCGCGTTGGCGCCAGCGCCGCTTCTACCGCGCGCTGCACCGCCTGGTGCAGGGCCCGGCCATCGCGAAACCGCACCTCGGCCTTGGCCGGATGCACGTTCACGTCCACCAACTCGGGGCTGATGGTCAAGAACAGCGCATAGGCCGGGTGACGGCTGCCATGCAACTGGTCTTCATAGGCCGCCCGCACCGCGTGGTTGATGAGCTTGTCGCGCACATGGCGGCCGTTGACAAACAGGTACTGCAAATCGCCCCTGGCGCGCGCCACTTCGGGTTGACCCACGCGGCCGAGCAGGCGCAGCGGGCCGCTTTGGGCCTGCAGGTCACGGCTGGCGGCCATGAAGTCCAGACCCAAGACGTCGCTGAGCCGTTGTGCCGCGCTGCCGGCGCGCCACTGGACCACCAAACGGCCTTCGTGCCAAACCGCAAAGCCCACGCCGGGCCGCGCCAAGGCGTGGCGGCGCACGGCCTCCAGCGCGTGTGACAACTCGGTGGCATCGGTCTTCAGGAACTTGCGCCGCGCCGGGGTGCTGAAAAAGAGTTCTTGCAGTTCAACCGTGGTGCCCACCGCGCGGGCTGCCGGGGCCAGCTCGCCACTGCGCGCGGCCAGGCGCCAGCCGTGGCCGACTTGGCCAACCCCAGCGGTGCGCGTGGTGATGCTGAGGTCTGACACCGAAGCCATGGCCGCCAGCGCTTCGCCACGAAAGCCCATCGTGGCCACCGACTCCAGGTCGCTCAAGCTGCTGATCTTGCTGGTGGCATGGCGCTTCAAGGCCAGGGGCAGGTCGTGCAGGTCGATGCCCGCGCCGTCGTCTTCCACGCTGATGCTGCGCACACCGCCAGCCATCAAACGCACCGTGATCTGGCTGGCCCCGGCGTCCAGCGCGTTGTCCACCAACTCGCGCACGGCAGCGGCAGGCCGGTCGAT
The DNA here is from genome assembly GCA_043774975.1 of Rubrivivax sp. GTDB lineage: Bacteria > Pseudomonadota > Gammaproteobacteria > Burkholderiales > Burkholderiaceae_C > Rubrivivax. Next base: position 2,544 of record JAYVSX010000013.1, on the reverse strand, counting down.
GACTTCACCGGCGGCGATTTGGCTGATCAACTCGTCGGGCAGCTCGTGAATGCGTCGACGGTGTGCTGCTGCAATGCCTGCGGACGGCCCCGATGCAGCTGGCATGTCTGATGGCACGACTGCTGGCACAACTGCTGGCACGCCTGCTGGCATTTCACTCATCGACGGAATTGTAGATTGCACACCTGTGCAGGTGCGCTGACTCACCAAGTCATCCTAGACTCAAGCATCACACTTGGTGAACGCACAGAGCCCGCACCACGGGCCAACATCGTTTGGGGCACTTATGCTGAGTACTTTTGCTGACCTGATCATGCAAACCGATGAGGACCGGCGGGGGTTTGAAAACCACCCGGTCTTGCTGGACGCTGTGGCCCAGGGCATGTCGGTTGAGCGTTACCGCGCACTGCTGTTGGAGCTGTACCACGTGGTGTGGCATTTCAACCCGGTGTGTGCAGCGGCGGCCAGCCGCATGGGCGACCCAGGGCACGAAGCCTTGCAGCCCATCCGGCACTTCCTTTATGAGCATATGCACGAAGAGACTGGCCATGAGGCCTGGGTGCTGAACGACCTGGACGCCGTTGGTGTCCCGCTACAAGCCGCACAGGCCCACGCCCCCAGCCTGCACACATTGGCGCTGAGCGGCTACAACTACTGGTCGGCCGACCGACGCCACCCTTGCTCGGTGCTGGGCATGCTGTACACGCTGGAGGTCATCGCTTCGGTGTATGGCGGGCCGTTTGCATCGGCCATTCGCGAATCCCTGCTGCTCGAAGGTGACAGGGGTGTGTCTTTCATCGATTCGCACGCCACGCTGGACGCGCAACACATGGCGGAATTGCGCCAGGTCATCAATCGGATTTCAGATGACAGTGCCCGCGCGGCCGTGGTGGAATCGGTCAAGGTGAACTTTCACCACTTCACCCGCATCATCGAAGCCATCTGAAATTGCTGCCAAAAACGCTGACGAAACTGCTGTCATGAGCGCTCCACCCGCTGTTGGCGTCGCTGGTCTTCTGGGCCGGCCCTACAAGACCATTCGGCTCGAATGGAGCTCGGACCTGCGCCTGCTGCGGGTGCGCACCTGTGTCAAGCCGATCCAGTGCTACAGCCTGGCCGCCATGGGTGAAATGCACCAGGTGCTGGCCGACATCAGCGCCAACCCGGGCCTGGTGCGACACATCGTGATGACGTCCGACGTGCCCAAGGTCTTCAACTTTGGCGGTGACCTGGCGCTGTTTGTGCTGCTGGTGCGAGCTGCCGACGTGGAGTCGCTCAAGCTTTACGGCAGGCGCTGCGTCGACCTGGTGTGGTGGCTTGAAAATGCCGCAGACATCGGTATCCACACCACCGTGCTGTCGCAAGGCGACACGTTGGGTGGCGGGCTGGAATCCATCCTGCCCTTCCACAAGGTCATCTTCGAACGCAGCGCGCAAGCCGGCTTTCCCGAGGTGCTGTTCAATCTATTCCCGGGCATGGGCGCCTGGGACTTCACCATCCGCAAGGCCGGCTTTGCAGTGGCCAACGAAATGATCCTGTCGGGGCGGCTGTACAGCGCAGAAGAGCTGCTGTTCAGGCGGGTCGTTGACGTGGTGGTGGACGACGGCGAAGGCGAAGCAGCCATTGAACGGGTGCTGCGCGACGTGGACCCACGCCACCGCGGCACGCTGGCCGCGCTGCGCGCCCGGCGCATCGCCGCGCCGATCCACTATCAAAACCTGCTGGCCGTGGTGGACCAATGGGCCGAGAGCGCCTTGGGCCTGACCGACCGCGACCTGCGCTTGATGGAACGGCTGGCGCGCGCTCAGGCACGCAAGGCCGGCGGTGCCGACGAAGGTGCGGTCGAAGAAATCAAGCGCATGGAGCTGGATGCCGCCTGGGGAGATCGGCGTACGGGGGCTGAACGCCGCACGGTCAGCCCACCTGCAGGCGCAGACCGTCGGGTGGTCTCTTAAGCCGTACTCTTAAGCCGTTCGCTTAAGCTGTTCTCTTAGGCCGCTTGAGCCACGGACTGGCGGGGTCGCGATGCTCGCAAACCCCAAGCCAAGGCACAAGGGTGCGGGCCGGTGAAGTGGGTCTTGCGATACTGGCTCCATGAACGCCATGTTGCCCCTGCCGCCCGAACCGCCCACTCGAAACCCAGTGCCTGCTGTTTCGGCCCCACGGTGGCAGACCTTGCCGGTGGCCACCGTCAACACGCTGAACCTGGCGTTGCCGGGCCAGTCGTTTTATCCCGGGCAAGACCCCTACGACGACCGCGAGCACGAACGCAAGGTCAACTGGCTGGGCGGCATGGTGGCGCGGCTGGGGGCTGATGTTTTTGGCTTCCAGGAGGTGTGGCATGAAGCCGCGCTGCGCCGCGTGGTGGTCGACATCACCAGCCGCCGGGGCAGCTATGCCGCGACTGGCGGCGAACTGGGAACACACGATGTCTGATTGCGCGCCCAACCCGCTACCGCTGGCCGGCATCCGGGTTGTCGAATTCACGCACATGGTGATGGGCCCAACGTGCGGCATGATCCTGGCCGACCTGGGCGCCGAGGT
>JAYVSX010000012.1:0-34039 GCA_043774975.1 Rubrivivax sp. | reverse complement strand
GAGCCTGACTGCCGTCGGGCAGCTGCATGTCCAGGCGGCCCACGCGCAGTTGGCCCAGCAGCGCCACGATGGCTCGGGCCGAAGCCGGCGCGGCTTGTGGCAAGCGCAGGTCGGGAGCGGAAAACGTCGTCGTCATGGCGTAGGCTCTGGATGGAAAGATGGGGTGGTCAACGGGTGACCCGCTCGCGCGGTGGAGCAGGCTTGCTGAAATACGGTACGCGTTTGAGCCATAACTGGATGGCCTGCCAATGAATTCGCAGGATCACACCGAAGGTCATCAGCGGTGTGCCGAAAAAGGCGCTGCGCACGGCAGCCTTGGTCAGTGGCTGAAGGTGGCCCGACACGCTGGTTTGCAGCAAGGCTCCGACATCGTCATCCACATCCACCCGCGCCACGGTGCGCGAATCGGTCAGCATGAATCGAAAGCGGTAGTGCCCCTGAACGTCGCAAAACGGCGAAACGTGAAAGACCTTTCGGGCCGTCAGCTCGCGACCGTAGGCCAGGTCAGACCCAGCCAGCAAGTAGCAGTGGCGCTCGCCAAAGGTGTTGTTGACCTCGACCACGATGGCCGCCAAAGAACCGTCGGCGCGTTGGCAGTGCCAGAAGCTGACCGGCTTGAAGACGTAGCCCAGTACGCGGGGGTAGGTGTGCAGCCAGACCTCGCCGTCGGCGTCGTCCACGCCTTCAGCTGCCAGCAACTCTTCCAGCCAAGCCAAGGCATCGGCTCGGCCGTCGCCGTGGTCGCGGTCAAAAAAACTCAACAATGCCCAACGGTTGCGAGCCAGTTGCGGCTTGGGTGCCATGCGCAGGCTGCGCAGCGGCAGCATCAAAAAATAGGTCGGATATTCAAAAGCATGCGTGCTGGGTTTGAGGCGCCGGTGCCGGACCACGCCCACACCCAACTGCGGCTGCTGGGGTGTCATGCTGCTTCTAGCCGCGCTTGCGCCTTGCCTTGCCAGGCGTCGCGCAACGACTGCACCACGTTTTGCGCCGACATCAAACCGTCTTCGTGAAAACCGTAGCGTGTCCAGGCGCCACAAAACCAGGTGTTGGCGGTGCCTTGAATGGCCGGCAGCTGCTGCTGTGCGGCGACGGCCGCGCGGTCAAACACGGGGTGGCTGTAGTCGTAGCTGCCGATCACCTGCCGCGGGTCGGGCATGCGGGCGGGGTCGGGGTTCAAGGACACCAGCACCGGCTTTTGCCATGGCAGCGGTTGCAGCTTGTTGATCAGGTAGTGCAGACAAACGGCTGCTTGTTCGCGGTCCAGGTCGGCAGCGCGGGCGTAGTTCCAAGCCGCCCAGGCCAGCGGCCGCTTAGGCAACACCGCCGTGTCGGTGTGCAGCACGGCGCGGTTGGGGTGGTAGCAGATGGCGCCCAGTACGCTGCGTTCCTTCGCGCTGGCGTCGTCCAGCAGCGCCAGGCTTTGGTCGCTGTGGCAGGCCAGCACCACGTCGTCAAACAGCTCAGAGCCCTGCGCCGTGGCCACCGCCACTTTGCCACCGATCAAACGCTTGATGCCGAGCACGGGTGTGCGCAAGCGTGCGTCCGAGATGCCTTGCAGCAGGCGCTGCACGTAGTGCTTGGCGCCGCCTCGAACGGTGTGCCACTGCGGCCGATTGGCGACCTGGATCAACCCGTGGTTGTGGCAGAACCGGATCATCGTGGCGATAGGGAACCGCAGCATTTGGTCGGTAGGGCAGGACCAGATGCACCCGATCATGGGCAAAAAGTACCAGTCCCGAAACGGCGTGCTGAATCGGTTGCGTTGCAGAAAGTCCCCGATGGGCTCAGAGAGTTCGCCCACCCGGCCTGCTTCGGCAATGTCGGTGGCCAATTGGTTGAAGCGAACAATGTCCTTCAACATGCGCCAAAACGCGGGCCGCAACAGGTTGCTGCGTTGCGCGAAGACCGTGTTGAGGTTGTTGCCGCTCCATTCCAGGCTGTTGCTGGCGCTTTGGCCCGGCACCTGCACTGAAAACGACATGTCCGATGCGGCCGTCTGCACACCCAAGTCGGCGAACAGCTGGATCAGCTGGGGATAGGTGCGTTCGTTGAACACCAGAAAGCCGGTGTCCACGCCATGCGTTATGCCTTGCAGCGTCACGTCGACGGTGTGGGTGTGTCCGCCGAAGTAGTCGCCCGCCTCAAAGAGCGTCAACTGGGAGACGGGCGCCAATGCATGAGCAATGGCCAGACCGGAGATGCCTGAACCCACCACGGCCACGCGCTTCATGCGGTGACCGCCGTCAAGCCAGCGTCGGCGCGGGTGGGCCGGGCGCCTGGACTTGTAAAGACTGACATGCAGCGCCCCCGGGCCAACGAGGGAGGGAGGAGGGAGAAGGAGAACGACCCGGAGATTTCAAACGGCGAAACCGTTCGGCTGCACGTCAGGGAAAGAGTTTCGATCGGCTGTTGCCAGCGTTGAACGCCTGTGGTGTGAGGGTAAACATCCAGCGAAGTTCCATCCGCAAGCGGCCGCTGCAGGTAAAGAACTGATAGGGGCGAACCGCCCGGTATTGCCGCAGGCACCGGGCTAGACTCACTGGGGGAAGTTGTGAACTTATCAGTCATAAAGTGACTGAATAGTATCTTAAGCCCGCACGGAGGCCGATCAGATACCCGATCTGTTGATAGGGTTTAAGGCGGCCTGGGGTGAATCAGCGGCTGGCAGCTGCGTCCAGGTCGCGCTTGCGGTCGGTGTTGATGCGCTGCACCGAAGGCCGTTCGGCCAGCAGCTTGAGGTAGGACTTCCAGTCGATGCCCGCCGCGGCGATCATGTCTTCGCCCAGCACCGCCCTGGTGGCCTGGGCCACCGTGGGCAGGGTGGCGAAGGCCGCCGCATCGGCCAGCGTGAAGCTGTCACCAGCGGCGTAGGGCGCAAAGCGGGCCAGGCGCTGGAAGGCCGGGATGTTTTTGCTCAACTGCTTCTTCACCCGCTCTTGCGTTTGTTCGCTGCAGCTGCTGCCAAAAAAGGCCTGGGCGTAAAGCTCGCGGGCCACCAACTCCAGGTAGAGCTCCATGAAAGCGCACAGTTCGCGCACCTTGGCGGCAGCCAGGGGGTCTGCGGGCAACAGGGCCGGCAGCGGGTGGGCGGCTTCCAGGTAGTCGACGATGACCTGGCTTTCGCACAGCGTTTGTTCGCCCACGCGTATGAAGGGGATCTTGCCCAGCGGCGTGGCGTTCAGCACCGCGTCGTCTTTGGAGCTGGTGCGCTGATTGACTTCGGTGAACTCCAGCCCCTTTTCCAGCAAGACCATCTTGACCTTGTTGTAGTAGTTCGAAAGTGTCATGCCGTGCAGCGTGATCATGCGTGTCTCCGTGGTTTGAGGAATCGTCAAAGTCTAGGGCGCGCTGGGTGACCGTCGTGTCGCCAGGTTGACGAGCGCGATGCCAACGCACACCGCCACCAGCGCCAGCAGCAGGCGCGTGGTGAGCGGCTCGTTCAAGATCAGCACACCGGCCAGCAGGCCAAAGATGGGGGTCAAGAGCGTGAAGGCCGCCGCCCGTGTGGCGGGATAGTGGCGCACCAGCCAGAACCAGGCCAGGTAGCTGGCGAAGGTGACCACGCCGATCTGAAACAACATCAGCCAGACCACGCCTGTGCTCAAGCCACGCGGCCATGTCTCGCTAGAAAGCGCCGATGCGGCCGTCAGGGCCACGCCAGACAAGACCAACTGGTAGAGCAAGGTTTTTTCCGGCAGCGCGGTGCTCAGACGCGAGCCTCGGGTCAGCAAGGTGGCCGCGCCCCACAAAAAGGCACCCACCAAGCCCAGCGCATCGCCCAGCCACTGCAAAGGGCCTGCAGCGGGCCGGATGAAGCCTTCTGCGTAGGCCCAAACCACGCCCGCAAAAGCCAGCAGCAGACCGGCCACTTGTTGGGGCGAGAGTTTTTCGTTGCGTGCGATCAAGGGCATGCCCAGCGCCACCACAAACGGTGCGGTGTACAAAAAAACCACCATGCGCGAAGCGGTGGTGAACTGCAGGCCGATGAAGATGCAAGCGAACTCCACCGCGAAGATCACGCCGGCCAAGAAGCCCGCAGGCCCGGTGCCGTCGGCGCCGCCCATGCGCAGCCCGCGCCAGCGTGACCACAGCAGCAACAGCAACGCGGCTCCCACCGAACGCACGCCCGCCTGCAACAGCGGCGGGACCTCCACCAGCGTGAGTTTGGCTGCGACCTGGCTGACCCCCCAAATGGCGCAGCACGTCACAAGCACGATCAGGGCCCGTGCGTCCAAGTGATCTTTGCGTTCGACGCTCACGGCGGCCGCTTTCGAAGCCGGGTCCAGGCCCAGGTCCAGGCCCAAAGCACGATGCCGCAGACCAGGCCGGCCGCAGCGCCGCTGGTGTGCGCCAGCGGCGCCAGCGTGATGTCCCACCCGGGCCAGTTCTGAAGGGCCGGCCCAAACGGTCGTTCGCCCGCCAGCTTGATGACCAGCCCCACGGTCACTGCGGCACCCACCAGCCGTGGGGCGCCGCGGCGGCTGCACAGCAAGATCAGGCAGACCAGGGCCACACCGGCATGCAACACACCCGACAGGCCGCCGTAATGCGCCAGTTCAGGCTGGATCAGCAAGCCCAGGTGGGTCAACGGCCAAGCCATCAGCCAGGCCCAGGCCTGAGCCTGCGGCACGCGCGCGGCCCAGCCAAAGGCACCCACCACGACCGCCGCCAACAAGTTGACCCCCAGGTGCGCCGGACTCCAGTGCACCCAAGCGGCGGTGAAAGCGCGCCAGGGCTGCTGCCAGCTCAGCTCGGGCTGCCAGTCCAGCGTGGCCGCGGGCAGCCACCATGCCACCACCGACCCCAGCATCAGGACCGCCGTCAAGCGAACCCAGGCCACCGCGCCGGCCGATTCCAGGCTGCTCAAACAAACACCGATTGCCACAAGGCCAGCACCGCGTGCTGCTGCGCAGCCAGCAGCTCCGGCGCAAACTGCGTCGGTTTTTCGTCCAGGCGCGCCTGGTGCTGCGCGCGGCGCAGTTCGCGGTAGGCGTCGGCGGCGGTTTGTCCAACACCCGGCGGCAGCAGGCCCGCCGCTTCGGCGCGCTGCAGCAAGGCGATGTTGCCGGCGTTGTCCAGCAAGCCGGGGTGGGCACGGCCCTGGGTCAGCACCAGGTACTGCACCGCAAACTCGACGTCCATCATGCCGCCCGGGCTGTGTTTGACGTCAAACAGGTCGGCCGGCACGGGCCGCGCCTTGCGCACCTTCTCGCGCATGCTGCGCACCTCTTCGCGCAATGCGGCAGGGTCGCGCGGGGCGGTCAGCACGGCGCGGCGGGTGGCCTCGAAATGCGCGGCCACGCCGGGCACGCCAGCGGCAAAACGGGCCCGGGTCAGGGCCTGGTGTTCCCAGGCCCAGGCGGTGTTGCCGCCGCGCCCCACTTGGTAGCGGTCAAAGGCCGCGACCGAGGTGACCAGCAAGCCCGAGCTGCCGTTGGGCCGCAGCGCGGTGTCGATGTCAAACAACTCGCCGGCCGAGGTGCGCAGCGTCAGCCAGGTGATGACCTTGCGCACAAACGCGCCGTAGACCTCTTGCGCGCGTTGCTGGTCGTCGTCGCTGGTCTCGGGGGTCTCGGGGGTCTTGCCAGTGCCGTTGCTGTCGTCGTAGAGAAACACCACGTCCAGGTCGCTGCCGTAGCCCAGCTCCTTGCCACCCAGCTTGCCGTAGGCGATGACGGCCAGTCCGGGCTCCGTGCGGTGGCGTTGCTTCAAGCGCGCCCAAGCCCAGCGCAAGGTGATGGCCAACACCGTGTCGGCCAGGGCGCTCAGGTCGTCGGCCACCTGTTCAACGGTGAGTTCACCTTCGACGTCGCGCACCAGCGTGCGAAAGACTTCGGCATGGTGGGCGTGGCGCAAGGTGTCGAGCAGGCGCTCTTCATCGTCTTCACCGCTGCGCTGCCAGGCCGCCACCCGCTCGTTCAGTTCGTTGGCAAAGGCGGCCGCATCAAAACGCTGGTGCAGCAGGCGCTGATCGGCCAGTTCGTCGATGACGCCCGGGTGGCGCATCAGGTACTGCATGGGCCAGCGCGCCATGCCCAACAGGCGCAGCAGTCGGCGGTGAACTTCAGGGCGCTCCACCAAGAGGGCCAGGTAGTTCTCGCGGCGCAGCAGCGGTTCAAGCCAGTCGACAAAGCGCAGCGCCGCCGCTTCGCTGGCCTGACCGTCGGCGATGGCCTGCCCGGTGCGTTGCATCAGCCGGCCCAGGCGGGCGCGGCTTTCGTCACGCAACGACTGCACACGCGCCTGTTGCGTCCAGTGGCGCAAGCGCTCGGCCAGCGCGGCAGGCAAACGTTCAAACAGCGCTTCGCTGTCCAGCGCCTGCGCTACGGGGCCACAACCGCGGCAGCCTTTGCTTTCGCTGGCCTGGCCTTCGCTGAGCAGCGCATCAAACTCCGCCGCCACCAGTTCGCGCACCTCGCACAACCGTTCCAGCAATTCACAGGCCTGCGGTTTGCAGGCCAGGCCCAGGCTTTGGGCGATCCAGCGCAGGTCGTCGTCGTTGCTCGGCAGCAGGTGGGTTTGCTGATCGTCCAGGTACTGGATGCGGTGCTCCACCTGGCGCAAGAATTCGTAGCCGCTGGCCAGCTTGGCGGCGGTCTCAGGCTTCATCAGGCCAGCCTGCACCAGGCGCTGCAGGCCGCGCAGCGTGCTGCGGGTGCGAATCTCGGGGAACTGGCCACCCCGCACCACCAGCATCAGCTGCACGATGAATTCGATCTCGCGAATGCCGCCGCGCGACAGCTTCACGTCGTTGGCGCGCTCGGGCCGCCCGGCGGCGCGGCGTTGCGCTTCGTCGCGAATCTTGCGGTGCAGCTGGCGCAGACCTTCGAAGATGCCGTAGTCCAGGTAGCGGCGATACACAAAGGGCGTGACCAGTGAGCGCAAAGCCAGGGCCCGCCCACTGGCGACCGCACTGCGTGGTGCCACCACCCGGCTCTTGAGCCAGGCAAAGCGTTCCCATTCACGACCCTGCACTTGCAGGTATTCCTCCAGCATGGCCAGGCTGGCCACCGGCGGGCCCGAATTGCCATTCGGCCGCAGCGCCAGATCGACCCGGAAGACAAAGCCGTCGTCGGTGGTCTCGCCGATCAGCGAATACAGCCGCTTGGCCACCCCCGAAAAATACTCGTGAAAGCTGGTGGCGCGGGTGCCGTCGGCGCCGCCCGCGGTTTGGCCGTCTTCTTCGTAGACGTAGATCAGGTCGATGTCGGACGACACGTTGAGCTCACGCGCGCCCAGCTTGCCCATGCCGACGATCCAGAAGTCCACGCGCTGGCCTTGGGCCTTCAGCGGCGCGCCGTGGCGGGCGTCACCTTCGGTCAGGGCCTGTGCCAGTGCCAGTTCCAGCGTGGCCTCGGCCAGGTGGGTCATGCAAGCCGTGACCTGGTCCAGCGTGGCGCCGGCCTCGACGTCCAGCGTGGCCAGGCGCTCCAGCACCAACTGACGTGCCACGCGCAGTGCGCTGGCCAGGTCACGGGCCGGGCTGGTGTTGGTGCTGGTATTGGCGCTGGTGTTGGAGTTGGTGCTGGCGTGCCGCAAGCGGGCGACCAAGGCGGTGATGTCGTCCAGCCCCGGCAGCCCGGCGGGCAGCTGCTCCAGGTCGGCGCCGTAGCGGCGGCGGATGCGTTGCACAAAGCGGCTGTGCGCGGCACTGGCACCCGGCGCTGCCTGGGTGGCACCCCCGTCAGCATCGCCTGGTGCAACGGCGCTTGACTGGCCTTGGTTGAACGGCATTGGCAAACCCCTCGTACGCTCTGAACGGGCCACTTTCTCAACGCTGACGCGCAGGGGCGACCCTATGAATCTAGGTTAGCCGCGAATGCATGGCCTACGCCAGCCGGGGGATATCAGCCTTGCAGTGGCGTTTACCATGTGTCGCATGAAGATTGCTGCCTTGCAGATGGTGTCCACGCCCGACTGGCCCAGCAACCGCGACTGCGCCCTGCGCCTGATTGCGCAAGCGGCGGCGGCCGGCGCCCAACTGGTGCTGCTGCCCGAGTACTTCTGCATCTTGGGCCGGCGCGATACCGACAAGCTGGCGCTGGCCGAACCCCCTGGCGACACGACCCAACCCATCCAGGCCTTCTTGTCGCAGGCCGCTCGCGAACACGGCCTGTGGGTGGTGGGTGGCACCTTGCCGGTGCGCAGCCTGCTGGCGGGCCAGGTGCTGAACCGCTGCTGCGTCTTCAACCCCGACGGCGTGGAGGCCGCGCACTACGACAAGGTCCACCTGTTTGCCTTTGACAATGGCCGTGAAAGCTACGACGAAGGCCGCACGCTGCTGGCTGGCGGCCAAACCGTGGCGGTGCAGGCCGGGCCGTTGCGCGTGGGCTTGTCGATCTGCTACGACCTGCGCTTCCCCGAGCTCTACCGCGCGCTGATGCACCCGCCCTGCGACGTGCTGTGCGTGCCGGCCGCCTTCACCCACACCACCGGCCAAGCCCATTGGGAGCTGCTGCTGCGCGCCCGTGCCGTGGAAAACCAGTGTTATGTGCTGGCCGCTGCGCAGGGTGGTGTGCACCCCAACGGCCGGCGCACCTGGGGCCACAGCATGGTGGTCGGGCCCTGGGGTGAGGTGGTGGACGTTTTGCCAGAAGGCGAAGGTGTGGTGCTGGCGGACGTGGACACCGAGCGCCTGAAACAGGTGCGGCTGCAACTGCCCGCGCTGCGCCACCGCCGGTTGTAGCGTGATGAAATCCAGGCCGGGCCCGACACTGCTGGCTTTGTCGATGGGGGTCGCGCTCACATGAACGCTTTGAAAGCTGCCTGCAGTTCAACGGCCAAGGCGCCCTCGGCCGTCACCGTTCGCGAGGCCACCTGGGCCCTGATGCGCGCGCATGGCATGACCACGGTTTTTGGCAACCCGGGCTCCACCGAGTTGGGGCTCTTTCTGGGTTGGCCGGCTGACTTTCGCTACGTGCTGGGCCTGCAGGAAAGTGTGGTGGTGGGCATGGCCGACGGTTATGCCCAGGCCAGCGGAAACGCCAGCTTTGTCAACCTGCACTCGGCGGCCGGCGTGGGCCACGCCATGGGCAACCTCTTCACGGCGTTCAAGAACCGCACGCCGATGGTCGTCACGGCCGGGCAGCAGGCGCGGTCGATCTTGCCGTTTGACCCGTTTTTGCACAGCGCGCAGGCCACCGAATTGCCCAAGCCCTATGTCAAGTGGAGCGTGGAGCCGGCGCGGGCCGAAGACGTGCCGCTGGCCATCGCCCGGGCCTACCACGTGGCCATGACACCACCGCGCGGCCCGGTGCTGGTCAGTGTGCCGGCCGACGACTGGTCGGTGCTCACCGAGCCTGTGGCGGCGCGCCGCATGAGCACCCAACTGCGCCCCGAGCCCGCGCTGCTGGCCGAGTTGGGCGACGCGCTGGACGCCGCCCGGCGGCCGGCCATCGTGGTGGGCGCTGCGGTGGACCGCGACGGCGCGTTTGATGAGGCGGTGCAACTGGCGCAACGCCACAACGCCCGTGTTTTTGTGGCGCCCATGAGCGGCCGTTGCAGCTTCCCGGAAGACCACCCGCTCTTTGCCGGCTTCCTGCCGGCCGCGCGCGACCGCATCGTTCAGATGCTGGCGGGGCACGACTTGATCCTGGTGCTGGGCGCACCAGCCTTCACCTACCACGTGCAGGGTGACGGGCCGCATGTGCCGCCCGGCAGCCAGCTGATCCAGATCACCGACGACCCGCAAGCGGCGGCCTGGGCGCCGGTGGGCACCGCCGTCTTCTGCAGCGTTCGGCTGGCGTTGCTGGACCTGCTGGCAAGGCCGCTCAGCGAAGTACAAAGCGCAAGCGCCGCAAACGCTGCAAACGCTGCAAGTGCCGCAAGTGCCGCAGGGGCGCCTGGGGTGCCGCGTGAACCCGTGCCCCTCATCGCCATGCCAGCCGCAGGCGACTGCATCAGCACCGCTTTCCTGATGCAAACCCTGGCCCAGGTGCGCGGGCGCAGCAGCGTGGTGGTGGAAGAAGCGCCCAGCGCCAGGCCCATCCTGCAGCGCCACCTGCCCATTTTTGAGAGCGGCGGTTTCTACACCATGTGCAGCGGCGGCCTTGGCCACAGCCTGCCGGCGGCGGTGGGCGTGGCCTTGGCCCGCCCCGCAGCCAAGGTGATCGCTTTGATCGGTGACGGCTCGGCCATGTATGCGATCCAGGCGCTGTGGACAGCCGCACAGCTGAAGCTGCCGATCACCTTTGTCATCGTCAACAACCGCCGCTACGCCGCACTGCACCACTTTGCGCCGCTGTTCGGCTTTGCAACGGGCGCTCATTTGCCCGGCACCGATTTGCCCGACCTCGACTTCGTCGCCCTGGCCACCGGCCACGGTGTGAAGGGGCTGCGGGTCAGCGACGGCGCCGCGTTGGCGGGTGTGCTTCAGGCTGCCATTTCCGCCACCGAGCCGGTGTTGGTCGACGTGGTGGTGGACTGAAAGAGTATTCATGTTTGACGCGGACGACGCGGGTCTTGGAAGACGCGCACTTCAACCCCAACAAGCCTCAGGAGCACGGACCATGAACCCCATCAACCGAAGAAGTGCCAACGCACTGTTGCTCGGCGCTGCCAGTGCGGCTGTCGCACCTGGCGCGTGGGCGCAGGCCTGGCCCGCCAAGCCGATCCGCATCGTCGTCAACTTTCCGCCGGGCGGCGCGGCCGATCAGTTGGCACGCGCCATCGCACAGCCGCTGCAAGACGCGTTGGGGCAAGTCGTCAGCGTGGAAAACCGGGCCGGCGCCGGCGGCAACCTGGGCGCCGATGTGGTGGCCAAGAGCACTGGCGACGGCCACACGCTGCTCTTTGCCAGCGGCGGCACGGTCTCGGTCAACCCCTACATCTACCCCAAGATGCCGTTTGACCCGGCCAAGGACATCGTGCCCGTGGCCGCCGCAGCGCGCGTGCTGGTGTACCTGGTGGTGCGTGCCGACAGCGCCATCAAGGACTACGCGGGCTTTGTGGCCGACCTCAAGGCCAACCCCGGGCGCAGGTCTTTCGGCAGCCCTGGCAACGGCAGCAGCCCGCACCTAGCCGCCGAGATGATGAAGAGCATGGCGGGCGTGTTTGCGGTGCACATTCCTTACCGAGGGGCCGCGCCCGCACTCACCGACTTGTTGGGGGGTCAGCTGGACTTTCTGTTCGACCCCGGCATTGCGCTGCCGCACATCCGTGCGGGCCGGCTGCGCCTGCTGGCTGTGGGCAGCCCGTCACGCAGCCCTTTGTTTGCGGACACGCCGACCCTGCATGAATCAGGTTTGAAGGACTTTGACGCCGACACGGTGTTTGGCCTGTACGCCCCGGCCGGCACACCCGCCGCGGTGGTCAACCGGCTCAACGCCGAGGTCAACCGGATTCTGGCCACACCCGCCCTGCGCGAGCGCATCACGGCCATTGGCGGCATGCCCACACCCATGACCCCAGAACAGTTTTCGGCCAAGATCGGCCAAGACAGCAAGCGCTTTGGCGCCATCGTGCGCGAACGTAAGATCGTGGGCGATTGAGCCTGATCACCCTGGCCGTCATGCCCAGGGGCAAGCCCTCGATTCATGACAGACTGACAAACCCAACACCAACGAGGAGACAAGAGACCATGAAGAGCCTGTTTGTTCTGGCTGCGGCCGCGATCCTGGCGGGCTGCGCCACGGCCCCCGCCCCCTCACCTGCCATCTCACCGGGCCCTTCATCCGCGCCTGCCGTCGCTGCGGCGGCCGCAAGCCCGGCAGCCGCAGCGGCGCCACCGGCCTGGCAGCAAGGTCGCGCTGCCGACATGGCCGCGTCGCCACTGGCCCCCGTGGCCGGCCGCAACACCGCCACGCCGCCGGCTGACATCGCGGTTGGCAAACTGAAGCTGCCGCCAGGCTTCCAGATTGAACTCTGGGCCCACGGCATGCCCGGCGCACGCGCCATGGCGCGAGGTGAACAAGGCAAGATCTACATCGGCACGCGCGGCATCGGCCGTGTCTACGAAGTCACCGACCGCGGCACCGAGCGCAACAGCCGGGTGGTGGTGGACAAGTTGAACCAGCCCGCCGGCGTGGCGTTTCGCAATGGCAGCCTGTATGTGATGGCCATCGACAAGATGCTGCGCTATGACGGCATCGAGTCCAACCCGGCCGCTGCGCCGGTGGACCTGACCGCCGCCTTCCAGATGCCGCCGCTGCAGCACCACAACTGGAAGTACATTGCCTTTGGGCCCGATGGCAAGCTCTACGTGCCGTTTGGCGCACCGTGCAACATCTGCGAACCCACCGCCGAGTACGCGCAGATCCGCCGCTACAACGCCGACGGCTCGGGCATGGAGGTGCTGGCCCGGGGGGTGCGCAACACCGTTGGCTTTGACTGGCACCCGCAGACCCGGGAGTTGTGGTTTACCGACCACGGCCGCGACTGGATGGGCGATGACGGCCCGCAAGACGAGCTCAACCGCATGGGCGCCACCGGCCAGAACTTCGGCTTCCCCTACTGCCACGCCAATGGCGTGCCGGACAAGGACTTCAACAAGGCCAACCCCTGCGCCGGCGTCACACTGCCGGTGACGGAAATGGGCCCGCACGTGGCGGTGATGGGAGTCATGTTCTACACCGGCAACATGTTTCCGGCCGAGTACCGCAACACCATGCTGATTGCGCGCAAGGGCTCGTGGAACCGCAGCAAGAAGGCGGGCTATGACGTGGTGCGCGTGACGGCCACCGCCGACGGTCGCAACCCCAAGGTGGAGCCCTTCGTCAGTGGCTTCCTGGACGACGCGTCCCAGGCCTTCAGCGGCCGCCCGGCCTACATGCTGCAAATGCCGGACGGCAGCGTGCTGATCAGCGATGAGCAGATGGGCGCCATCTACCGCGTGACCTACGGACGCTGATGCGACGCCTGGATCGGCTTCGGGTGCAGCGTCTGATGCGCTTCTGACGCGCTTCTGACGCACTGCCTGATGCTTCGTGTGCTTCGTGTGCTGCTGACGCTTGCGGTGGCCTGCTCGGCCGCCGCCGGTGTGCGCGCCCAGGCTTTGCCCGAAGCGCTGCAAACCAAGGTGGCCGTGTGCCAGGCTTGCCATGGTGTCGACGGCCATGCCAGGCTGGTGGCGGTACCGCACCTGGCGGGCCAGCCGCGTTTGTTCATCGAGAACCGGCTGGTGATGATGCGGGAGGGCTTGTCCGTGGTACCGCAGATGGCGGGGCTGCTGGACGGCCTGACCGACGCACAGCTCACCGCGCTGTCGCAGCACTACGCAACGCTGCCGCTCCAGACCGTGCGCGCCACGCGCAACGCCGCCCGTGCAGCGCGCGGCGCGGCGCTGTCGCAACGCGCGCTGTGCGGCAGCTGCCACCTGCCCGACTACAGCGGCCGCGAACAGATTCCGCGGTTGTCCGGCCAACGCGAAGACTACCTGTTGCAGTCGATGCGCGACTTTGCCGCCGGCCGCACCGCCGGCCGCGACACGTTGATGAGCAACGCGCTGCTGGGCCTGACCGACAACGACCTGCAGGACCTGGCCCACCACCTGGCCACGGTGCCGGCCGTGCCTTGAGAGTGTGAGAGTCTTTCAGCCATGCCCGCTCGACACGCCCAAAGGGCCCCGCTCGTCGTTGCAAATGCTCGCCATAGCCCGGGCTATGGCTGTGCTTTGCGCCTAGATCGGGGCCCTTTGGGCGCGCCTCTCGGGCCCGCCCGAAAAAATCTCACACTCTGAGCCCCTGCGCCCGGGTGGGCGTTGTCGCGGATGCCGATGCCGATGCCGATGCCGCCCATGTCATCATGGATTGGCGCTTGATCGGTACTTTGCGGTTGCTGCGGTTGCTGCGGTTGCTGGGGTTGCCCAGCCAGCCTCAGCGGCTGCCAAACATCATGCGCCGCGCCAGCCAGCCCTTCAGCGGTGGCAGCGCCTGCACGGCGGCCAGCCCGAGCCCGCGTGCGGTGGCGGCGCCGGGCAGTTTCCAGGTGAAGCTGCGGGCCAGGAAGTCGGTGGCCGCAATGGTGCTCCAGCGGTCGGCCGCACGGGCCCAGTTGGCGCGGCGCAGCGCCGGGTCCAGGTGGTCGGCAAAGCGCAGCACGGCCACCAGTTCGTGGGCGTCGCGCAGGCCCAGGTTCAAGCCCTGGCCGGCCACCGGGTGCAGCGTTTGTGCGGCGTTGCCAATGCGCACCACACGGCCGTTGACCAGGGTGCGTTCGGCGTTCAAGCCCAGCGCAAAGGACTTCAGCGGCGACACCTGTACCAGTTGACCCGCTTGTGGCGGGAAGATGGTGCGCAGCACGGCCAGCCGTTGCGGGTCGGTCAGGTGCAACACCGGGTCGTCTGTGCTGGGCACACACCACACCAACGCTGCGCGGGTTTGGGTCTCGGCCGCTAGCGGCAATGGCAGCAGGGCCGCGGGGCCGTGGCGCGTGAAACGCTCGAACGCCCAGCCCGGTGGCGCGTCTTTCAGCGTGACGCTGCCGACCCAGGCCGTTTGTTGGTAGTCGGCCACCAAGATCTTGCGGGCCTGGTCAGCAAAGACGCCGCCTTCGGCAACCACCGCCAGGTCAAAGGGTTCGGTTATGCCAGCGTCCACCTCCACGCCGTCAGCCGTGGCCTTGATGCCTTGCACGGGCGTGCCCAGCCGCAGGCGCAGGCGGTGCGGCTCGTTGTGAACCGCTTGTTCCCAGGCCGCCTGCAGCGGTGCCAGCAGGGCCCCATAGCCCAGCACCGCGCCCAGCTGCGCCAGGCCCAGTTCTTTTGCACTGAGCGTGACCTCGGCGGGCCCCCAGGCGGTGTCCAGCGAGGGCGGCATCTGCGACACGTGGACGTGCGAAATGGTCGCGGCTGCAGCGGCCGGCCAGGCGCCCAACTGCTGCAGGAACTGCACGCTGCCCAGCGACAGCGCCAGGGTGCGCGGGTCGGCCGACACATCGCGGTCAGCCGCTCGGGCGTCAAAGACCGTGATCTGCGCGTGGGGCAGCAGCCGGGCCGCGTGCAGCGCCAGCGCCAAGCCCACAGGGCCGGCGCCAACCACGGCGATGTCGAGGCGGGTGGTGTTCAGGGCTGGCTTCCAGCAGGATGGGCAGGATGAGTCATGAGGGTCTGCAGCAGCCGGGCCGTTTCAGCGGCCGGCGTGAAGGGTTCTTGTGCGATGCCGGCCACCTGGTCCCGTGAATCAGACCCGGCTTCGGGTTTGCAAAAGCTCCCGCCCGGTTTGCTGCGTATTATTCTTCGTGCGCCCATCGTGGGTGCGCTCTGCTCGAAAGGATCAAGCCATGGCACTGATGGACTTCATCAAGAAACAGTTCATCGACATCCTCGAATGGACCGAGTCGGGCGACGGCACGCTGGCCTGGCGCTACCCCATGGCCGGCCATGAAATCCAGTACGGCGGCAGCCTGACGGTGCGTGAAAGCCAGGTGGCGGTGTTTGTCAACGAAGGCAAGGTGGCTGACGTGTTTGGCCCCGGCATGCACAAGCTGACCACGCAAACGCTGCCGGTGCTGACCTATTTGAAGAACTGGGACAAGCTGTTTCAAAGCCCGTTCAAGAGCGACGTGTACTTCATCAGCACGCGCCAACAACTGGACCGCCGCTGGGGCACCACGCAGCCAGTGACCATTCGCGACAAGGACTTTGGCGCCGTGCGGCTGCGCGCCTTTGGCAACTATGTCTTTGCCATTGCCGACGCCAAGCTGTTCCACACCGCGATCAGCGGCACGCGGGACCGCTATACCGTGGACGACCTGGACGGCCAGCTGCGTGGCCTGATGCTGCAGCACATCAGCGACGCGGTGGCGCAGAGCGGTGTGCCTTTTCTGGATTTGGCAGCCAACCAGGTGGAATTTGCCAAGCAGCTGCAAGGCGCCACCGCGCCTGAATTTGCCAAGCTGGGCCTGGCGCTGGGCGGCGTGACGGTGCAAAACGTCAGCTTGCCCGAAGAGCTGCAAAAGATCATGGACCAGAAGATCGGCATGGGCATGGTCGGCGGCGACATGGGCAAGTTCATGCAGTACCAGACCGCGCAGGCCATTCCCGAATTTGCCAAAGGCGCTGCCGGTGGTGGCGGTGGCGTGGTGGGCGACGCCATGGGGCTGGGCGCCGGCGTGGCACTGGGCCAGGTGATGGCGCAGCAGCTCAACCAGGGTCTGCAGGGCAACGCCGCGGCGGCGGCTGCTGCTGCTGCGGCCGGGGCTGCGGCGCCGGCCGGCATCAAACCTGAAGAGATCATGGCCACGCTGGAGAAGCTGGCCGAGCTGAAGGGCAAGGGCATCCTCACCGAAGAAGAGTTTGCGGCCAAGAAGGCCGAACTGCTGAAGAAGCTGGTCTGATCACGCCGGAGCAGCTCTGGTGAAGACCAAGGCCTTGCGCGGAACCGGCTTTGCCGGGCCGCTGCAAGAGCCCCCTTGGGGGGTGGCGCAGGCGCGAAGCGACAAGCCTGGGGGCTCACGTTGATGCGCGCGTACCGCGCTGCGTGCCCCAACTGCGGCGCGCCGGTCGAATTTGCCTCGGCCGCGTCAGCCAGTGCTGTGTGCAGCTTTTGCCGCAGCACGCTGGTGCGCGACGGTGCGGCGCTGCGCCGCATCGGCATCAGCGCTGAACTGTTTGACGACCACAGCCCGTTGCAACTGGGTGTGCGCGGCCGGCGGCAAGGTGTCGCCTTCACGCTGGTCGGTCGCTTGCAGTACGGCTACTTTACGGGCCCCCAGGCAACGCTTTCGGCGTTGCCTCCTCGGGGGGCAGCAACGCCTTCGGGATTGCCGCCCCCCGAGGGGGCAGGCGCGACCGGCCAAACCGGATCGAGCCTGGGCGGCACCTGGAACGAATGGCATGCGCTGTTCGACAACGGCCCGGACGGCCAGCGTTCGGCCTGGCTCAGCGAAGACAACGGCGCCTACGTCATCGCCTTCGACGCGCCGCTGCCGGCCGACGCACCGACGCTGGACGGCCTGCGCGCCGGTCAGCGCGCGCTGGCCGACGGCCGCGCCTGGGACGTGGCCTCGGTCACCCGCGCCAGGCTGATCGCCGCGCAGGGTGAACTGCCCAGCCCACCGCGGCTGCAGGGCGAGTTCACGGTGGTTGACCTGCGCAACAGCGCCGGCGAAGTGGCCACGCTGGACGACGGCGACCCCGCTCAAGTGCACTGGAGCGTGGGCCGTTCGGTCGCGCTCAGCGAGCTGGCTTTGTCGAGCCTGAAAGACGCCAGCGAAAAGACGCTGAGCGCGCGCGCCGTCGAATGCCCCAGTTGCGGCACCGCGTTGTTAGCCAAGCTGGCCAGCACCCAAAGCCTGACCTGCCACAACTGCAGCGCGGTGGTGGACATCTCGGCCGGTGTGGGCGGGGACCTGTTGCACTACGCGCAGAACAACGCCGGCCTTGACGGTGCTGCGCCGCAGATTGCGCTGGGCACGCTGTCCAAGGACAGCCTCACGTTGGGCAGCGCGCCGGCCGCTTGGCAGGTGGTGGGTTACCAGGAACGCTGCGACATCCCCGAAGACGCGGAAGAAGAAACCACCTTCTGGCGCGAATACCTGCTGTTCAACCGCGAGCAGGGCTTTGCCTTCCTGGTCGACAGCAACGACGGCTGGAGCTGGGCCAAGCCCATCACGGGCGCGCCGGCACTGCGTGGCGACACCGCACGCTGGCAGGACGTGGACTACAAAAAACGCTGGTCCTACGCCGCCAAGGTGACCTGGGTGCAGGGCGAGTTCTACTGGCGCGTGCAGCGCGACGAACGTGCCTTGGTGACGGACTTCGAGGGCCAGGCCAAAAGCCGCGACAAGCGCTTGTCGCGCGAGCAAACTGGGCAGGAAGTCACCTGGTCCGCTGGCCAAGCCATGAGCGCCACGCAGGTGGCCGACAGCTTTGGCATCGCCCCGGGCGCCAGGGCAGCGCTGCAGCGCGACGCCACACCGTTGGCGGGTAAGCAGGGCGGGGTCGCCAAAGGTTTGCTGATCTTCGCGGGGGTGGTGCTGCTGCTGATCATCTTGGCCACCTGCAGCAACGACGACTGCGACAACGTTCGCAACACCTTTGGTGCCGCCAGCACCGAATACCAGCAGTGCCAGCGCAGTTCAGGCAGCGGCTACCGGGGCAGCGGCGGTGGCAGTTACGGCGGTGGATCCAGCGGTGGCGGCAGCCACAAGTGACAGCACAGACTTCAGGAGAAGGCAAATGATGGGAATCGAGTGGCTCAAGCCGGGCGTGTTTTTCGGCTCATTGCTCTTTGCGCTGATCGGCGTGGGCGTTTTCTGGTTGTGCTTTGTCATCATCGACAAGCTCACGCCCTATGACCTGTGGACCGAGATCATCGAAAAGAAGAACGTGGCCCTGGCCATCGTGGTGGGCAGCATGTGCATTGCCATCGGGCTGATCGTGTCAGCGGCGGTGCACGGTTAGGCCAGCACGGGCCGGGGCGCGCCCCTGCGGCGCCGGCTCAGGTGTAGGTGATCCAGTCGGCGCGGTCTGGCTGGTCCAGGTGCGGCACATGGTTGAAGGTGCTGAGCATGTGCCGCTTGGGCGTGAAGGCCAGCTCAGTGACCGAGCTGTTGCGCAAGCGCAGGTTCAGTTCGATGGTGGTCTCGGGCGTGGTGCCCAGCACGTGGCCCACGGCGGTGCTGATGGGCCCGCCGCTGGACAACACCAGCACCTGCGCATTGGCATCAGCGCCATGCTGCTGGCGCACGTGGTCCAGCGCGCCGGTGACGCCGGCTACCCAGTCGACGTAGGCCGGCATACCCAGCGGTTTGCTGCGGCCCTGCATCCAGGCCGTCAGCGCGTCGCGCAGCAGCCGGAAGTGCGCGCGGTAGACCTCGGGCGTGTCGGGCTTGGCCAGCGGGCCGGGGTGGATGGCGCGGATCAGCGCTTCGCTGTCGTATTCGTTCAGACCGGGCCATTCCAGGGCTTGGGGCAGCTCGCGAAAGCCTTCGCCATAGCCCTCGGCAAAGGCGGCCAGCGACTGCTGGTGCCGCCGCAGGCTGCCGCGCAGCACGCCCGCAAAGCGCAAGCCGCGCTCGGCGCAGTGCTGGCCCAGCGCATGGCACTGGCGTGCGCCCAGGGCGCTGAGCTGGTCATAGTCTTCAGCGCCAAAGCTGGCTTGGCCGTGGCGGACGAGGTGGAGGGTGGGCATGGAGGCATTCTCGTTGCCGTCGATGGCCCTGCATGTCGCCGTGGCGACCGCGCCCTATCAGTCTGCCGGAGACTCCTTCAAGGCTTTCGGTCCTGGCGGAGGCACGGCAATCAGCTTCGTTAGTTCACTCGGCCAGTCGCTCTGGGGAACTGGGGGACCTTCACGCATACGGTTGAAGACCCGACGTGTCAATACTGGGGCCGCCACGCTGGTGCCGTTGAGTCGCACGACCTCGCCACTGCGAATCGCCGCCGCAGTAATCGTGGGCTGTTGCTCGTCTTCTTCGGCGGCGGCAAGCACAAAGCGCTGCTCCACACCAAAACGCTGGGGCCCACGTGACGAATAGGCGGCTGTTTGCCCGCTGTCGAGATTGAAGGCGCCGACGACCAGCGTGAGCGGTCCCGTGGCCAGGCTGCTGAGCGTGTTGGCGTCGTCCTCGGCGTTCTGGTCGAGAAAGTGCGCGCGTTGTTCAGGCTGGCTCCAGCCCGGGTCATCACGTTCGATCCAGGCATCAACCACGATTGGTCCCAAGTCTTTGGCTGCGGCGCCTACGAGCTGGATCTCGATCTCCCATAGACCGGGGTCGGCCAGGGCGCCGGGTACGTCGGCAGGCGCCGCCGTCGGCCCAACGGCCAGCAGCATCAGAGAGCGGTCGCCATTGGGCACCCATCGGTCGTGCCGCAGCGTGGCTACACAGGCGCCCTTGCGCGCGTCGTCCTTGAGGACATCCTCCTGGTCAGGTGAGAGCCAAGCGCTCCACTGGCGGTTGGGAGGGCGCGCCCGCACCTGAAGCTCCGCACCCTCCTTGGGCGCGTCGTACCAGATCTCAACGAAAGTGTCGTTGGTGTCTCCGTCCGGCAGCTTGCAGCGCAGCAGGGCGCTGGCGTCTGCGTTGGCCATGCGTCGGGCATGGCAGCGCTCGGCGCGCGCGTTGCCCGCAGCCAGCACGATCGCGAGGTTCTTCCGCGCCATGCCCAGCAACTCGGTCAGTGCCGATTCGACCAGCGAGCTGCCGTCATGCGGGCCGGCGAAAGTGCCGTAACTGATGTTGATGGCCAGCGGCGTGTCGGATTCGCAGAGGTCCAGCGCGTAGCGCACGCCATCCAGGACATGGGCCGATAGCGCACCGCCGGAGCTGTCGGCAGCGGTCAGCGACGGCAGTTGCACGAAGATGATGGGCGCGCAAGCCGCATGGTCGTGCTCTGGCGATTCGGTGGGCTGCAGCGGATCGACGCTGCCGGCGGCCATGTCCAGGATGTGGCTGCCGTGTGTGGCAAACCAGATTCGGCGACGCGCGTCGTTGTAGTCGATGAGGTAGTCGATGCCGCGATAGATGGCGCGCTCGTCAAGCATGTGCTTCACTGAACGCGAGCGGCGAACCATTGCCTTCAGGGCTTTCGGGCCCAGTTCGCGGCCGTAGTTGAACTGGCTTGGCTTCAGCCACGGCCAGCTTTTGGCCTCTTCGGGGGTCCAGGTGTCATCAGCAAACGCGGCCGGGGTGAACTCGTCCTTGCCCGGACTCTTGTTCTGGGGGGTGACCGTCCGAGGCTGCGAGCCCTGGTCCCACAGCGCCGCAACGCGCGCGATTGGCCGGTTTCCGCCAGGGTTGGTTATCACCAGGCTGTGGCGCAGGAACGGGCAGCCAAAGTCAATGACGGCGATCGCCCCCGGCAGCTTGACGGGGTGGTCAAGCGGCCAAGCACGACGGATGGCGTCTGCCACCAGATTCGTTGCGCGAAAGTCGGTCAGGCTGCGGCTAGGGCCGTTGACCCCCTGGGCAGAGCCGAGCGCCACTCGTTCGGCATCGCGCAGCGGCACGGCAAGTTCCCAGCGCAGGCCGATGTTGTTCTCGAACAGCTTCGCCTCGTCGCGACGATTCACCTTGCCGGTGAAGTGCAAGGCTCGAGCCAACGCTCCCGGCGCGGGGCGCTCGTACACCGTCGAGACGTTTATCCAGCCGCTCTTCAGAGCGGCGTCCAGCATCGCCTGGTTTTTGGCGCGGGCGATGATCTGGATGTCTGCGCTGTTGGGGTCCACGCGGTCCCAGCCCGCGTGGACCGTAAAGCCGCGCCACCCTGTGTGGCGTGCCCAGAGGAAGTAAGGATCCAGGCCGCGGCTCCATGGCGCGCCCGGCCCGGCCCGCGGCACCGGGTTTGACGTGGTCTGCTCGCGGCTGCCGCGTGTCCAGGTTGATGGCATCGTCGTGGCTCCCGGCTCAGCCGCGCAGTTGTTTGAGCTCGGCGGCGGATTGCTGCCACAAGGACTTGAGTGTCGGGATCGGCAGACCGATGGGCGCGCCGTCCTGGCGCACCGGCACATCGGCGGCGTCTTCCTTCAGCGTGTGGTCGCCGGTGACGATGTCCCGGGCCCGCAGCGCCTTCGGGGCAAGCGCGTGCTCGTGGTCGGCCCATGCGCTGAAGAGCTGAGCCAGCTGCGTACCAAGGCGGTAGCCCACGAGGTTGTCCACGGGAAAGTGCACGCCCGCCACCACGCGGTTGAAGGCGATGCGGCGGGCCAGGCGGTCCAGCTGCTGGGAGCGCAACGAGTCGCGCGGATACAGCAGCGTGCGCAGCAGCTCGGCCTGGAAGGCCGCTAGCGTGGCGTGACCGCTCGGCATCGAACCGTGCCCTGGCGTCTGAATGACCGGCAGCACCAGCGAAGACTCCTGCACCGGCCGGCGCCACGCGAGTTCGTGCTTGAACATCATCAGCACGGGTACGCACCAGGCATCACCCACCGCCAGCAGTTCGGCCAGCGTGGGGGCCGAGCCGAGCGAGAAGCCGAGCAGGCGTTCGAAGAAAGGCCAAAAGCCGTCGGCTTGGGCCAGCACCTCGGGCATACGGTCCTCGCGCTCCACGGCGGCGCGCACGACCTTGTCCACCTGCACCTGGATGTCCACCGACGGCATGCGCTCCAGCGAAAACAGCGGCTGAGCGGCCACCGCTAGCATGCCCTTGGTGCCGGTTTGCAGGAACAGGATGTCGCGGCCCTGCACCAGGGTGCGGCCGAGCAGGTGGCCGGCCACCGTCTTGACGCGAAACTCGGGCGCCCAGCGCCACAGGTTCGTGCCTCGCACCGCCTTGCCTTTGTGGGCTGCCTGCCACTCCTGCCGCGAAAGAAGTTCGTCAGGCGGCCGCGCGACTTTCGCATGCGAACGGCGGATCGCCTGCGCCAGCAGAGCGTCGCCGCTGGAATAGACCCAGGATGGATCAGCGTTGGGGCCTGGCGCCGGCGTAGGCATTGCGTGCCGGGGCTTGTAGGGATCAACAGGCGTTGCCGCTGCCGAGTGCGCGTAGGGATCTACAGGAGCGGCTGCGGCAAGCGATGCGTATGGATCGACCGGCGTCAAGGCCGAGAGCCCTCGTCGCGGATCGACCGGTGTGAAGGCACTGTTTCCGGCGCCTAGCCACCAAGGTGGGCGCCAATCATCGTTGTTGTTCATCTGGGATCTCCTTGGAAGTGTTTCAATCCGCGCATGGGCCACGCGATCAAGTTGGCACCCCGGCCTCAAGTAGAGCCTGCGCGAATGGACTCTTCAGCACACCAGAACCGCCCGTAGAAGGGTTGGCACTGACGCGCGCGTGGGGCAAAAGGCGCAAGTAGTTGCGAACGGCTTCGCGAGCTGGTTCTTGTTGGCCGTCGCGCCACAGCGAGGCAATCAGCAGGCGGTGCGGTGGGGCATGCATGGCATGCAGTCTGATCGACTCACGGGCATGGGTTGCTGCCAAGCCGTAGCTGCCCATCTTCCAACCCGCTGTCGCGGCGAACGACTCGTAGACAAAGCGTTGCGGGTCCAAAGGCGACAGGCCAATAGCGCGCCAAGCTGCAGCCAGTGCAGCTTCGTGATCACCGGCCTCGGACAGCGTTTCCGACAGGCGCGCCCAAGCGGATGCATGACCAGGATCATGTTGAAGCGCACGCTCAAAGCGTTGTCTAGCGCCGGCAAAGTCGCGCTCGGCAAAGACGCGTGCTACGCCATCGGCTACCAGAGCAGCAGGTAGATCAGGGTCAATCTCGATCGCCTGCTGCGCGCAGCGTAGGGCGAGCCTGCCCTCGGTATCCGGATCGCTGGCCCATCCCTGCAACACGCGGAAGACGTGCCAGGCCGAAAGCATCGCGTGGGGTGCCGCTTGGCGCGGATGTCGTTCGCTCAAGTGCTCCAGGGCATCTCTTGCTCGAACGAACTGCTGAGGCACCAAACTGTTGAGCAGCCCCTCTGCTCCAAGCAGCAACGAGTAAGAGGCCAGCGAGTCCATCGGCAGCGCCTGCACTCGCGCCAGCTCATGGGCCAGCACCTGCTGCGACACCTGCGACACGATGTGTGGAACCAGATCGTCCTGACCATCAAACAGCGCATCAATGTCGCCTCTTACGCTGCCAGCCCACAGCACCTGGCCTTCACGCAGTTCAGCCACTTCTGCGGCCAGCCGCACCCGATTGCCCCGTACATAAAACTGCCCCGTCAGCAGAAAACTCGCGCCGAGTAACTCACGCAAGCGCGGCAGCGTCAGAGCCTGCCCACGCACCGCCGCCGTGCTCGTCCGCGATAACACCCTCAACCCCGGATGCCGCGAAAGGCTCGCAATGATGTCGTCCGCCATCGCGTGGCCCAGCGCATCGTGCTCGGCGTCGGCCGGCATCGCCACGAACGGCACTACAGCGACGACGGGACGCAGGTCTTCCGTGCTGGGCAGGTGGGAAATGCGTGGTGCACCAGGTGGGCCCAAAAGAAAGGCGCGGATCGGCTCGTCCAGATGCTTGACGATGCGCTCGCCCATGTCCTGAATATCGGCCTGCACGCCGTCGCCCAGCATGCTGCGCATGGCCGCGCTGGCGACGGTCTGGCCGGGCTGCGCCAGCGTGGCCAGTCGCTGGGCGACGTTCACACCATGACCCCACAGCTCGTGTTCGTCGGCCACAACCTCGGCCAGGTGCAGACCCACACGAAGGCTCAACACTTTGTCGGCGGGCTCGCCGACGTTGAAGGACAGCAACTCGCGGTGCAGGTCAAACGCCGCTCGTGTGGCGTCGGCGGCATGGCTGAAGTCCAGCAGCAGGCCGTCTCCGGTGGTCCGCACCAGGCGCCCGGCATGCGCCGCCGCGATGCGCTCATGCACCAGGGTCTTGTACCGATGCCAGCGGGCGAAGGTGCGGGCTTCTTCGCGATTGAAGTGCCGCACCGACTCAACGAGGTCGGCAAACAGGATTGCCCGACGCGAAGCCAAGCGGCCGAAGTCCACTCCCACGGCTACGGGCTGTCCGGCCCTTTGTCCGTCGGACATCGGCTCCACCCTTTTGTTTCGAATTGTTGCTTAGTGTGGCGTGACGCGATGCGCGATGCAATGGGCGCGGCGCGGGCGCAGGCCTGCGCTGGCCCTTGGGGTACTCTCGGTTGATGATGAACGCCGCTACGCCACGGCCCGCTGCCGCAACCGCCGTTGCGGCTGTCAGCCCAGCCGAAGTCGCCCTGCTGACATCGGTCTTCGTCGTCGCCGCCTGCGGCCTGGTCTACGAACTGGCCGCCGGTGCGCTGGCCAGCTACCTGCTGGGCGACTCGGTGCTGCAGTTCAGCACCATCATCGGCGCCTACCTGTTTGCGATGGGCATCGGCAGCTGGCTGAGCCGCTTTGTCGAACGCCAGCTGGTGGCGCATTTTCTGCGCATCGAGCTGCTGGTGGGCCTGGTGGGCGGGCTGATGCCGGCGGCCCTGTTCGTCGCCCACAGCAGCTTGCCAGCCGGCCATGGCAGTGCGTTTCGGGTGCTCTTGTACGGTTTGGTGGGCTTGGTGGGCATGCTGGTCGGGCTGGAGATTCCGCTGGTCATGCGCATCCTCAAGCGCCACTTCAGCCAGCGTTGGGCGTTGCGCGACCTGGTGTCGCAGGTGCTGACCTTTGACTACCTGGGCGCCTTGGTGGTGGCGGTGGCCTTCCCGCTGTTGCTGGTGCCGCACCTGGGGTTGGTGCGCACGGGGGCCTTTTTTGGCTTGTTGAACGCGGCCGTGGCGGTGTGGGCCCTGTGGATCTTTCGGGCTGAGCTGCGCCATTGGGGCGCCCACGTGGCGGCCTGCGTGGCGGTGGTGCTGGCCCTGTCGGCGGTCCTGTGGGGCGCGGGCCATCTGACCACCTGGGCCGAAGACCGCTTTTATGGCGACGACATCATCGTGCGCGAGAGCAGCGACTACCAGCGGGTGGTGGTCACGTCAGGCCGCACCGGTGTGCGCCTGTACCTCAACGGCAATCTGCAGTTTCATTCGCGCGACGAATACCGTTACCACGAAGCCCTGGTGCACCCGGCGATGGCCGCCCACGGCGCGCCCAAACGCGTGCTGGTGCTGGGCGGCGGTGACGGGATGGCGGTGCGTGAGGTGCTGCGCTACCCCGGCGTGGAGCAGGTCACGCTGGTCGAGCTGGACCCGCACATGACGCGCCTGTTTGCGCAACACCCGGCCTTGGTGGCGCTCAACAGCGGTGCCTTGAGCCACCCCAAGCTGCGCATCGTCAACGCCGACGCCTTCACCTGGCTGGAACAGGCCGACCAGACCTTTGACGTGATCATCATCGACTTTCCAGACCCCACCAACTTCAGCCTGGGCAAGCTCTACACCACCAGCTTTTATCAGCGCTTGGACCAGGCCCTGGCGGCAGGCGGTTATGCGGTGGTGCAGACCACGTCGCCCTTGATCGCCCGGCGCAGCTTCTGGACCGTGGTCAGCACGCTGGAAGCCGTGGGCCTGAGCACCACGCCGCTGCATGTGCATGTGCCCAGCTTTGGCGAGTGGGGCTTTGTGCTGGCGGGCCGCCGCCCCTGGCGTGTGCCCACCGCGCTGCCAGATGGACTGCGTTTTCTGAACCTGGCGGGCCTGCCTGCGCTGACGCAATTTCCGCCCGACATGGCGCGCGTGCCGACCGAGGTGAACCGCTTGTCGAACCAGGTGCTGGTAAGCACCTTTGAAGAAGAGTGGGGCCGGGTCGACCGATGACCAGCGGCCTGACCCGGCGGGGTGTGTTGACGGCCACGGCTGCAGTCACCAGCGGCGCGTGGCTGGGGGCGGCCTGTACGCGCATGGACACGCCAGTTGGCCCGCCCACCCGCACCCCCACCCGCACGCCCACCCGCACGTCTGATGGCACGCCCCCGCCGGCGGCCTGGGTCGGCGCCCACCACGAACGTGGTCACCGCCTGCGGCAGGCGGCTGCCTTGCCGGCCGGTGCTGCCGTACAACGCCGGGCCACGGTGTTGATCGTGGGTGGTGGCGTTGCCGGTCTGGCTGCGGCCCGCGCCTTTGATGCACAAGGCATTGACGACATCGCGCTGCTCGAATTGGAAGACCAGCCCGGCGGCAACAGCCGCGGTCACAGCTTGGCCGGCATGGCCTGCCCGATGGGTGCGCACTACCTGCCCCTGCCCACGCCCGAGTCGCGTGAGGTCAGCGACTGGCTGCACCAAATCGGCCTGCTGCGCCAGGAATTGGGCCGCACCGTGGCCGACGAGCGCCACCTGTGCCACAGCCCGCAAGAGCGCCTGTTCATCCACGGCGCCTGGTCCGAAGGCTTGCTGCCGCCTGCAGACCCGGGTTCCCGCACGGCCGAGCAGTACCGCCTGTTTGCGCAGGCGGTACGCCAGGTGCAGGGGCCAGCCCAGAGTCCAGCCCAGGGTCCGACGTTGGGCCGGGGTCAAGCCCGGCGGCCCAACCGCGCGCCCGCCTTTGCATTGCCCGCTCACCGCGCGGCCTGGTCGTCGGAGTTGGCCACGCTGGACCGCTTGAGCTTTGCGCGCTGGCTCGCGCAGCAGGGGTTCGACGACCGCCAGCTGCTCTGGTACCTGGACTACTGCTGCCGCGACGACTATGGCGCAGGCGCAGCCAGCGTTTCAGCCTGGGCGGGCCTGCACTACTTTGCCAGCCGCCATGGTTTTCACGTGCCGGGCGATGAAGGCGCCCAGGCAACGGATCGCCAGGCCGTCTTCACCTGGCCCGAAGGCAACGCCTGGCTGGTGCAAAAACTGGCCACGCCGCTGGCGCAGCGTTTCCATGCCAGCCGGGTGGTGCTGCGGGTCACCGAAGGGCGCCACGCGGTGCAGGTGCTGGCGTGGAACGACGCCCATCAGCAACTGGAAGCCTGGACCGCCCAGCAGGTGGTGCTGGCCACGCCCTTGTTGGTGGCATCACGCGTGTTGCAAGACCCGCCCCAGGCGTTGAGAGAAGCGGCCGCTCTGCTGAGCTACGCGCCCTGGCTGGTGGCCAATGTGCACATCGACGCGCCCTTGCTCGACCGCCCCGGCGCACCGCCCAGCTGGGACAGCGTGCTCTATGGTGGGCAGGGCCTGGGTTATGTCGACGCCATGCACCAAAGCCTGCGTGCGCACGCCGGCCCCACGGTGCTGACGGCCTACCAGGCCTTGCCCTTGAACGAGCGCGCTGCCCTGCTGGGGCCTGACCCCGCGCCCTGGCGCGACCGGGTTTTGCAAGAGCTGGCCTTGATGCACCCCGACATCCACCGCCGCGCCCAGCGGGTGGACCTGACCCGCTGGGGCCACGCCATGGCCGTGCCCAGCCCCGGCGTGCAGCGTCACCCGGCCTTGGTGGCGCTGCGTCAAGGGCGCGGGCGGGTGCGCTTTGCACACGCCGACCTGGCCGGTTGCTCGGTCTTTGAAGAGGCCTTCACGGCCGGCTGTGAAGTGGCCTTGCCCTTGCCCTTACCCTTACCCTTGCGGCGTGCAGCTTGAGCAGGCTGCGCTAACCTTGGCCGCTTCGTCTCTTTCTCAGTAAAAACACACCATGCAATACCGCCGTCTGGGCCGATCAGGCCTGCAAGTCAGCACGCTGTCCTTGGGTTCCTGGGTCACGTACCACAACCAGGTAGACACCGGCCAGGCGGTGCAGATGATGTCGGCGGCCTTCGACCAAGGCGTCAACTTCTTTGACAACGCCGAAGCCTACGCCGGCGGCCGCAGCGAAACCATCATGGGCGACGCGTTGAAAGAGCTGGCCTGGCCGCGCCTGAATTACATCGTCAGCACCAAGTTCTTCTGGGGGCTGGACCGCACCGGCGACGCCATCAACCGCAAGGACACGCTCAACCGCAAGTACCTGATGCAGGCCATGGACGGCAGCCTGAAGCGCTTTGGCCTGGACCACATCGACCTGATCTACTGCCACCGCCCCGACCCGCACACGCCAGTCGAAGAAACCGTGCGCGCGATGAGCGACCTGATCACGCAAGGCAAGGCGCTGTACTGGGGCACCAGCGAATGGAGTGCGGCCGACATCCGAGCCGCCTGGGAGATTGCCGAGCGCCACCACCTGCACAAGCCGGTGATGGAGCAGCCGCAGTACCACCTGTTCCACCGCCAGCGTGTGGAGCAGGAGTACGCCCGCCTCTATGAAGACATCGGGCTGGGTCTGACCACCTGGAGCCCGCTGGCCAGCGGCCTGTTGACCGGCAAGTACCGCAGTGGCGTGCCCGAAGGCAGCCGGGGCGCGATGGCCAGCATGGCGTTTTTGAAGGACGGCTTGCTGGACGCAGCCAAAAACAGCGCCGTGGCGCAGCTGCAACCCATTGCCGCCGAGTTGGGTGCCAGCGTGGCCCAGTTGGCCGTGGCCTGGGTAGCCAAGAATCCGCGCGTCAGCACGGTGATCACCGGCGCGTCAAACGTGGACCAGCTCAAGGCCAACCTGGGCGCGTTGGCGGTGCTGGAAAAGCTGACGCCAGAGGTGATGGCTCGCATCGACGCCGTCACCACGCCGTTGTCAAGTTAGGCGCTGGGTTGGATGGACTCAGGGCCGGATTCACGGATCAGGCTCAGGTCTCAGGTCTCAGGGCTCCGGTCTCAGGTCTGGCGTCTATTCACACCTGTCAACAGGTCGATGATCTTTTCTTCGGCGGCCACGTCGGCCACGCCCTCGGGCATGCCGATGCCCAGGTTGACCACCATGTTGCGTTGCAGCTCCAGCGCAGCGCGGCGCGCCATCACCTTGCGTTCGCCCAGGGGCAGGGGCGTCAGGCTGTTGATGGGCACCCGCAGTTCGCCGGCAAACGCGGCGCTGTAGGGTGTGGCAAAGGTCTGCATGTGGTGTTCGGGCTTTTGCGCCACCACCACACAGTCCACCAGCACGCCGGGCACCTTGACCTGGCGCGGGTTCAGCGAGCCGCGTTCGGCAATGCGCTCGACCTGCGCGATGACGATGCCGCCGCTGTTGTGCGCGGCCATCGCGATGGCCAGCGCCTCCAGCGTCAGCGCTTCGCGTTCCATCGTCAGGTTGCCGTCGGGGTCGGCGGTGGTGGCGCGGATGATGCCCACATGGATCGGGAAGGCCTTGTAGAACAGCAGCTCTTCGCCGTCGATGTCGATCAAACGCACCAGGTCTTCGGTGGTGGCCGCGTTGATCTTGCCGCCACCCAGGCGCGGGTCGACAAATGTGTTCAGCCCCACCCGGCTCAGCGTACCGGGCTTGCCCGCAGCGATGTCGCGAAACAGGTGCGAGATAACCCCCTGCGGCAGGTTGTAGGCCTCGATCTGCCCGCTCACCGCCAGCGCCTGCAGCTTGGGCACCAAACCCCAGTGGCCTCCGACCACACGCTTGACCAGGCCCGGGTGCCCCCAGTGGTTCAGGCCCCGTTCCTGGCCGTCGCCTTGGCCGGCCGCGTAAACCAGCGTCAGGTTACGCGGCGACCCGCTGCCCGCCTGGGCCTGCGCCGCCAGGAAGCGGTCTTCCAGCGCGATGGCAATACCTTCTGCAAAACCGATGCCGACAAAGCCACCGGTGGCGACGGTGTCGCCATCGTGAATCAGGCGCACGGCTTCCGCGGCGCTGACGATCTTGTCAGGGCGCGACGGGTCGTGGCGCGTGCATGTGGCGCAAGTTGCATGGTGGGTCTCCTAGGGGGCAGCTTAAGGCGTCGCTGCCCCGGCGCGCAGCAACCGTTCTGTTTGACTGCAGCGGGTACAACCGGGCTGGGGTTGAGCGGGTGATGAACTTCTGCAACGACACCGCGTACGACGAGTTCCTGCGCCAGACCCCTGAATTTGAGCGTCAGCTGGTGCGCAGCGCCGCCGTTTCAAGGAACGCAAGCTGCATCCGCTTAAACAATGGAAGCTCAGCCCGATCGACCTGGCCAGCCTGGACAAGTGGGACGACTACACCCGCGCCAAGGAGTCGATGTTCCTGCACACCGACACGTCCGACGCGCCGTGGACGGTGATCAAAAGCGACTGCAAAAAGCGCGCACGGCTCAACGCCTTGCGCTACCTGTTGCAACGCCTGCCCTATGCCCGCAAAGACGTCGCGGCGCTGGGTTCGGTTGACCCGTTGATCGTGGGGCGGCCGTCGTTGGTGCCGAGCAGCGGGGAAGACCAGTTGGCGGGCGATGGGCCGGGTTGATGGGGCTTAAGCCGTGGTGGTGGACGGGTGCCCACCGCGGCCTGGGGCTTGACGAAGCACGATGGCTTGCAGTGCGTGAACACGTGCAAGCCGTTGATGAGTTTGGTGGCCTGGGGCTCGATCACAAAACGCCACAGAACCCGCATGGTTACTGGCTTTTGGCGGCTTTGCAGTGGTTTGGCTACTGTAAAAGTTACTGTATCGACGCGACGCCGCCCGAATGATGCGCCCCTTCGCGGGGTCGCTGCTGCGCAGGATTGTCCGCGCCCGTCCTGACAAGCCCGACGCCAGCGGGATGTCACCTATGGAGGAGACTGGCCCAGCCTGTAAGGTCATACCCCGGATCAAGGGTGAACTTTAGCGCTCACGGCGCACAATTCGCGCCGTTGGGGATGTTCACTTGGCAGCCGATGAAGGAGCCACGAATGCTGAACTTGGACAAGGAACAGCGGACTTACGATGCGGCGTTACCGGACATGCTGAAGGCCGGTGAAGGCCAGTACGTGGTGATTCGCGGTGAAGACATCTGCAAGATCATGCCCACCTACGAAGACGCGCTGCGATGGGGGTACGAAACCTTCGGCCTTCTGCCGTTCCTGGTGAAGCAGGTCAGCGCCGTTGAGCCGGTCGCCTATTTCTCTCGCTTTGCGGATCTGTGCGCAAGCTGACGGTTCCGATAGGGCCAAACGGCGCGCTTCTGCAGGTAGAGATCGGCGTTAGCGCCCTGTACAGGGCCGCGCTGCATCGAGAAGGGAAGACGCCGCCGGAAAGCGTGAAGGTGGACATGTTGGTGGACACCGGTGCGTCGCACACGTTCGTCGGGGCGGCAAATCTGAAACCGCTTGGCATTTCACCCCGAAACACGTACCGGTTTCACTCGGCCTCCACGCAGGATGAACCCGAGCTGTGCGACGAATACGACGTGTCGCTGATCCTGGGCAGTCTGGCCAGCCAAAACGTCTGGCGTTTTGACCTGTTCAGGATCATGGCCACAGAGCGGCCGCTGCACCGAAGCCACGGGCTGCTGGGCCGCGATGTGTTGGACCGGCTGCAGCTTGACTGGAACGGGCCGGCGCGATCGCTGGTGCTGCTCTATCCCTAGTCAAACGATTCCCGCGCGTGCCCGCCGGGCAGCGAAACCGGCAGAGGTTGCACAGCGGTGGCCCTGGCCAAGCTTCATCCCATCGCGGCGCATCGCAAGCACCACCGCATCGGCCAGCTTGTCGGCGTTGTCTGGCTGGCCAGTTCGACTTACAGCGTCAACTTCGGCAGCGCGTTCACGATGTTCATCGTTTCCAGGCTCACCGTCACTACGCGCAGCAGCAACTCCAGCGGGTACTTCGGGTTCTTCATGGTCTCGATCGCCCAGTCGTTGGCGTCGTTGACGATGCCGCTGGCCTTGTCGGTCTTCACGCACTGGCGTTCCATCACCCATTCGATGGCCGGCTTGCCGTTCACCACGTAGTCATAGGCTTGCACGGGTATGCCGCTGACGGTGATGCGGCTGTTGTAGTGCACCCTGCTCAGGTCTTTGTCCTTGCCCTTCTTGCCGTGGCGCATCTTCTCGACGCGGTAGTCGGCATCGGTCAGCGGTTTTACTCCGCTGTCGATGTTGGCCGGGTACTTGGCCACGGTTTCATAGTTCAGGTGCAGTTCGGCCAGGTCGCGGCCCGCCTTGCTGAAGGCCCAGAAGTCTGCGGCAGTCTTCACGCAGGGGATGCGCGGCAGTTCCTTGCCCAGGTTGTCGGCGTAGCGCTCGCGGTAGTCGGGCGAGTGCAGCAGGCCATAGACGTAGTAGAAAACGTCTTCCTTGCTGATCTTCTCGTCAGGATACGCAACCTCAAAATGCGCTAGGCCCTCGTCTGTCAGCGCATCACGGCGCTTGCGCGGCCCGGCCGGCCGCCTTTTGTCAGCACTGAACAAAGCGGTTTGGGCATCGGTCTCATTGTCTTCAGCATCCGCGTCCTCGTACACGTACAGCGGGAAGTACTGCGAGCCCACCATGTCCACGGCATGCAGGCTTGGCAGTGCGTTAGTGACGAACACAGAGTACGCGCTCCGCGAGTCGAATGCCGACACGCCGATGACAATGTTTTCGGCGGCGGCGTCCGGGAAGATGCGTGGCATCTGATAGACCATCTCATTGAAGCGCCTGTTGTAGTACAGCCATTGCTTCGTAAAAGGCCGATAGACACTAGGCACCAGACACGTCTCGTCAAACGCAAATCGGCGGTTCTTGCCAAGTTCCTGCTTTAGTGCCCGCGTCCAACTGATTTGCTCGGCGTCGGCGTTCACAAAGTCGTCGATCTTCTGCTCACGCTGCTTCTTCGACAACCCCGCATGCACCTGGAAGAAGCGGTCTGTCTCGGCGTTGTAGAACGCGATCATCCGCGCCATGTCGCTGGCCACATTCAATTTGCTTGCGCCATAGCACCATGCATCGCGGTTGGTCACGACACCTAGCGAGAAATTGTCGAACAGCTTCGCAGCGCTGCCTTTTTTGTCGCCCAGTACGATGAAGTCGCCGAATCCTTCGTCACGTTGCTTTAGCCAGTCGCCGTGTACGTCGGGCGTAATAGCTTGCCAAGCGTTGGCGGTTGAAATGCCGGCGAGGCTGCCAAACGTTTCGATCTTCCGCAGCTTGTCTTCGCGGCTGAGGTAGTCTCCAATGTCATGAACGTAAATCTGCCCGTGCTGGCTTGCGTTGGGGTTCTTGACCAGAAGGGATATCGCAATGGGCGCGCGGCTGCCGCCGCCAAATATCTTGCCCCCTTCTTTTCGCGACAACTCGCCTGACGTGCGCTGATTGCCTCGCAAATGAAATACCCAGATGCTGCTGAACTCGGCAGCGAGACATTTGCGCAAACCATCCGCCGTATTGGTGTCCAGAAAGCCGGCATTCGTGACAAAGCCGATTACTCCGCTCGGGCCGATGCGGTCGCTGGCCCAGCGGATGGCGCGTACGTAGCTGTCGTACAAACCCTTCGCCAGGGTCGCGTTGGACTTCGCCGCGTAGGTGCTGCGAATGCGGCCGTCCAAGTGCGGGTAGGCCACGTTGTCGTTGTTGTCGTTCTCGCTTTGCTGCCCCACCGAATACGGCGGGTTGGCCACGATGACCCGAATTTCCAGCTTCTTCTGCCGCTTCCTGCGCGCGCTGTTGTCCACCGTCAGCGCGCCCACCAAGTCTTCCTTCTCGTACATCTGGAAGGTGTCGGTCAGGCAAATGCCCTCAAAGGGTTCGTACTCGCCGCCCACTATGCTGTGATAGACCGCCTCGATGTTGATGGCCGCGATGTAGTAAGCCAGCAGCACGATTTCATTCGCATGAATCTCGTGTTTGTACTTGTGCGGCATTTGCTCCTTCGTGATCAACCCGCTTTGCAGCAACCGCGTGATGAAGGTGCCGGTGCCGGTGAAGGGGTCGATGATGTGAACGCCCTTGCTGCCCAGCGTCTGCCCGAATTCGGTTTGCAGAATGTGGTCCACGCTGTGGATGATGAAGTCCACCACCTCCTCCGGCGTGTACACGATGCCCAGCCGCTCGGTCATGCGCGGGAAGGCGTTGCGGAAGAACTTGTCGTACAGC
>JAYVSX010000011.1:0-25641 GCA_043774975.1 Rubrivivax sp. | reverse complement strand
ATCTAGCCAGTGCGGGGGCCAGCCAGAGTGGAATCGCCTTGCTCATATTCGTCATGTTTGGCATGGGTTGAAGGGTGTACTTGTGTGGTGCTTGTGCAGTGCGTGTGCAGTGCTTGTGCAGTGCGTGTGCAGTGCTTGCGCAAGCTGCGACCGCAATTATAGGCGCCCCTTATACTGCCTTGGCCCTCTTCTTGACCGACGTCAAACACGTCTTGCACCCCATGAAATTCACCGGTTCCGAGCAGTATGTCGCCACGCCAGACCTGATGTTGGCCGTCAACGCCGCGGTCACCCTCAAGCGGCCGCTGTTGGTCAAGGGCGAACCCGGAACCGGCAAGACCATGTTGGCCGAAGAAGTGGCCGGCGCCATGGGCATGCCACTGCTGCAGTGGCACATCAAAAGCACCACCAAGGCCCAGCAAGGCCTTTACGAGTACGACGCCGTGAGTCGCCTGCGCGACAGCCAACTGGCGGGTGTTGAAGGAGGGGCCAAGGTCAAGGACATCCACAACTACATCGTCAAGGGTGTGCTGTGGCAGGCCTTCACCGCCGACCAGCCGGTGGCTCTGCTGATCGACGAAATCGACAAGGCCGACATCGAGTTCCCCAACGACCTGCTGCGCGAAATCGACCGCATGGAGTTCTACGTCTACGAGACGCGTGAGCTGGTGCGGGCCAAGCACCGGCCGGTCGTATTCATCACCAGCAACAACGAAAAAGACCTGCCCGACGCCTTCTTGCGCCGCTGCTTTTTCCACTACATCAAGTTCCCCGACGGCGACACCATGAAGGCCATCGTCGATGTGCACGTCCCGGGGCTGAAAAAAGAGCTGCTGACAGCGGCCATGAAAACCTTCTACGACATCCGCAACCTGCCGGGCTTGAAAAAGAAGCCCAGCACCAGCGAGCTGCTCGACTGGCTCAAGTTGCTGGTGGCCGAAGACATTCCGCTGGAAGCACTGCAAAGCAAAGACGACAAGGTGGCCATTCCGCCGCTGGTGGGCGCACTGTTGAAGAACGAACAAGACGTGACCCTGTTCGAGAAGCTGGTCTTCATGCAGCGCAACAACCGCTGAGCATGAACGGACAAGTGCCTTCTGCGCGGTCTTCTGCGCTGTCATTCGCGCAGTTTTCAGTGGTGTTTTCAGCGCGGTCATTCGCGCAGCCTTCAGCGCTTAGGGCGGCCGATTGACTTGGCCCGCCGCCGTTGAGCTCAAGGGGCCGCACGCCAGCCTGCTGCCACTGGTCACCACGCACCACGACGCCTTGTGCGAGGCCACGCGCGACGGCGAACTCTGGCGCCTTTGGTACACCGCGGTGCCGTCGCCCGAGGACATGGCGGCCGAGATCCAGCGCCGACTCAGCATGCAAACAACTGGCTCCATGCTGCCCTTCACCGTGCTCGACGCCCAGGGCCGGGTGGTGGGCATGAGCACCTACATGAACATCGACCCACGTAACCACCGCGTTGAAATCGGCAGCACCTGGACAGCACGCAGCGCCCAGCGTTCAGCGCTCAACACCCAGTGCAAGCGTCTTTTGCTGGGCCACGCCTTTGAAGCGCTGGACTGCATCGCGGTGGAGTTCCGCACCCACCGCCTCAACCTGCAGAGCCGCCGCGCGATTGAGCGCTTGGGCGCGCAACTCGATGGCGTGCTGCGCGCCCACATGCTGGCCAGTGATGGCACCGTGCGTGACACCGCCGTCTACAGCATCACTGCGGCCGAATGGCCGGCTGTGAAATCCCATCTGGACTGGCAGCTCATCAAGCCGCGCTAGCCCGGCCGCCTGGCGGCTGCTCTACCCGAGCCCGCCCCCAACTTCTGGAGACACCCTGCATGGCCCGCAAGAAGAACATCACGGTCGAAGACCTGTGGAAGATGGAACGCCTGGGCCCGCCCAGCCTCAGCCCCGATGGCGCGCAGGCAGTGGCCGCGGTCAGCCGCTACTCGATGGCCGACAACAAGTCGATGTCTTCGCTGTGGCTGCTGTCCACGCTGGGCGGCGCGCCCCGCGCCCTGACCACCTGCGGCGACAAAGACGGCGCGCCGCGCTGGAGCCCACCGCGTGGTGACCAAGGTGAACTGATCGCCTTCACCGCCAAACGTGAGCAAGACGGTGTCAAGGACAAGGAAAGCCAGATTTACCTGATCGCCCCCGACGGTGGCGAAGCCCGCCGCGCGGCCGAAGTGGCCACTGGCGTCAACGCGTTTCGCTGGTGCGCCGACGGCCAGCGCCTGGTGTTGGTGTCCTGGGTCTGGCCACACCTGAAGGGCCACAAGGCTCAGGCCGCGCAGCACAAGACCTTCAGCGAACGCAAGGAGACTGGCTACGTCACCAGCGAGGCGCAGTACCGCCACTGGGACCACAACCTGCCGATGGACCGCGTGCCCCACCTGCACCTGCTGGAGTTGTCCAACACGGGTGGCCCGGGCAAGGTACGCGACCTGTTCGAGGGCACACCCTTTGAGCTGACCCGCGCCGACCCGGGCGCCGACAGTTTTGACATGTCGCCGGACGGCAAGCGCATCGTTTTTGCCTTCGACCCAGCCCCCATCAAACGGGGTGATGGGCGCTATGCGTTGGCAGAGATGGACCTGCGCAGCCGCAAGACCCAGGTCATCGCTCAGCATGCCGAATGGGACATGGGGGCGCCGCGCTACAGCCCCGACGGCCAACGCATCGCCTTCACCGCCAGCCACGCGGGCAAGAAGCACACCATGCCCGCACATCTGGCGCTGTGGGATCGCACAGCGCAAAGCTGGGAAGCCATCAGCCGCAAGTGGGACCATGAAGTGCACGCGCCACTGCAATGGGCCGATGACGGCCAATCGGTGCTGTTTTGCGCCGAAGACAAGGGGCGCACGCACCTGTGGCGCTTTGCCCTGGCCGAGCGCCAGGCCCAGGTGGTGGTGGCTGGCGGCTGGGTCAGCGCCTTCGATAAGGCTGGGGAGACCCTGGTCACCGTGATGGATGCCGCCGCCCACCCCAGCCGCATGCACGCCCACCTGGGCAGCACACCGCCGCAGCGCATGGAGCGCTTCAACAACGAGATCATGGACACGCTGGCGCTGGGCCAGGTGGAGGAAGTCTGGGTCAAGGGCGCCGACCCCAAGACCGGCCAGCGCGGAACCCACGGCGACCCGGTGCAGATGTGGCTGGTCTACCCGCCGGGCTTTGACGCCAAGAAGACCTACCCGGTCATGCACAACATCCACGGCGGCCCGCACACCGGCCCGGGCGACAACTGGCACTACCGCTGGAACACGCAGCTCTTTGCCGCGCAGGGTTACATCGTGGCCACCGTTAATTACCACGGCTCTTCAGGCTTTGGTTACGCCTTCCTGGACAGCATCACCCACCGCTGGGGTGCGCTGGAACTGCAAGACGTGGAAGCCGGCACCGACTGGCTGCTGAAGAAGCCCTACGTCGACCGCCAGCGCATTTTTGCCACCGGCGGCAGCTACGGCGGCTTCATGGTGGCGTGGATGAACGGCCATGTGAAACCGGGCCGCTACCAGGCCTATGTCTGCCATGCCGGCTGCTTCGACTGGACCGGCATGTTCGCCGACGACGCCTGGTACTGGCATGCCAAGGAACTGGGCGCCTGGTACTGGGACGACATGGCCCAGATCAACGGCCAAAGCCCGCACGCCTATGCCAAAAACTTTCGCACACCCACCTTGGTCATCCACGGCGCGCTGGACTACCGCGTGCCCGATGCCCAGGGCCTGGCCTACTACAACACGCTCAAGGCCCGCAACGTGGACTCGCGCCTGCTGTGGTTCCCGGACGAAAACCACTGGATCCTGAAGCCGCGCAACAGCAAGCTCTGGTACAGCGAGTTCTTCAACTGGCTGGCCCGGCACGACCCCAAGGCCAGCCGCCGCAGCCAGCGCCAGGAGCCTCGCTGAGCTCAAACCCAGGTTTTGGGAACAGCGACAATGCGCCACGAGCAAGGTGCCCCATGTTGATCAACTTTTTCTACACGCTACGCGCCGCCAAACTGAAGGTCTCGGTCAAGGAGTGGCTGACGCTGCTGGAAGCCATCAAGGCCGGCGTGATCGACGGCGACGGCGGCCCCAGCGTGGACAAGTTCTACTACCTGGCTCGCGCCAGCTTGGTCAAGGACGAAGCCCACTTCGACAAATTTGACCGCGCCTTCTCGGCCTACTTCAAGGGTGTCGAGCTGCTCACCGACTTCACGCAAGACCTGCCGCTGGAATGGCTGCGCAAGACCTTGGAACTGGAGCTCAGCCCCGAAGAAAAAGCCGCCATCGAAAAGATGGGCTGGGACGAGCTGATGGAGACGCTGAAGAAGCGTTTTGAAGAGCAAAAAGAACGCCACGAAGGTGGCAGCAAGATGATTGGCACGGGCGGCACCAGCCCCTTTGGCGCCTACGGCTACAACCCGCAGGGCATCCGCATCGGCCAGGCCACTGGCCGCAACAAGAGCGCGGTCAAGGTGTGGGACCAGCGCGCCTACAAAGACTACGACGACACCAAGGAACTCGGCACACGCAACATCAAGGTGGCGCTGCGCCGCTTGCGGCGGTTTGCGCGTGAAGGTGCCGCCGAAGAACTGGACCTGCA
Source organism: Rubrivivax sp. (assembly GCA_043774975.1). Classification (GTDB taxonomy): domain Bacteria; phylum Pseudomonadota; class Gammaproteobacteria; order Burkholderiales; family Burkholderiaceae_C; genus Rubrivivax. The sequence goes on along the minus strand of JAYVSX010000011.1, from coordinate 21,048 downwards.
CGACACCATCCACAGCACCGCAGCCAACGCCGGCATGCTGGACATCAAGATGGTGCCCGAGCGCCACAACAAGGTGAAGGTCTTGCTGCTGATGGACGTGGGCGGCACCATGGACGAGCACATCCACCGCGTCGAAGAATTGTTCTCGGCCACCAAGACCGAGTTCAAGCACCTGGAGTTCTATTACTTCCACAACTGCGTCTACGACTTCATGTGGAAGAACAACAAGCGCCGCTTCAGCGAAAAACACGCCACCTGGGACGTGATCCGCAAGTACAACAAGGACTACAAGCTGATCTTTGTAGGCGACGCCACCATGAGCCCCTATGAAATTTTGCAGCCCGGTGGCAGCGTGGAATACAACAACGAAGAAGCCGGTGCTGAATGGATGCAGCGCCTGACCCACGCTTTCCCCAAGTTCGCCTGGATCAACCCTGAGCCCCAAGGCGTGTGGCAATACCGGCAGAGCATTGCCATCGTGCAGCAGCTGGTCAACCAGCGCATGTTTCCCTTGACGCTGGCCGGGCTGGAAGGTGCGATGCGCTTGCTCAGCAAATGACCTCGGGGCAGGCCGGTGTTGCGCCGCGCCTGGCGTCGGCCCGTGGTGGGCCTGACCCTTGGGTGCGAGCCCTGGCGCATGGCTTGGCGCTGAGCTGCTTGTTGGTGCTGTGCGCCTGCACGACGCTGGGCTTCCCATCGGCTGGCGACGCCGTGGCAAGCCGGCCCGCTGCCGCGGCCAACGAGGCGTTTTCTCTGGTCACGCCGCAAGAGTTTGAACAGCAGTCGCCGACCTTGGGAGTGACCATCGAGGTCGTCGCACCCGCGGCGCTCAAGATCCTGCTCGAGCGACATCTCGATCTGGTGCGACTGGGCCGTATTGAGCGCGACGATGTCGACGACACCGAGTGGTCGCGTTTGATCGACGCCTCACCCGCCCAAGTTCGTGAGCTGCTGCAGACCGAAGGCTACTTCAGCCCGCAGGTCCGCATCGAGCGAACACCGGGCCGCGGCAGTGGCCAAGCCGACGAAGTTCGGCTGACGGTGGAGCCCGGCGTGCGTGCCAAGGTTATCCGCGTGACCCTGGAGTCCGAAGGCGGCTTGGAGCGCGGTGCCAGCGCCGACGATGCCTATGCCGCCGGCGTCCTGGCGCAGTTTCGCAGGCAGTGGGAGCTGCCAGTGGGCAGCGAATTCCGCAACCCCGCCTGGAACGCCGCCAAGATTGCCGCGCTGGCTCGGCTGCGCGCGGCCGGCTATGTCAACGCGGTCTGGAGCGGAACCGGTGCTGACGTCAATGTGGAGCGCAACGAAGTCCGCTTGTTCCTGGTGGTCGACAGCGGCCCCTTGTTTCGCCTGGGTGACCTGCAGATCGAAGGGCTGGTCGCGCAAGACCCCCAAACGGTGCTCAACCTGTCCTACAGCAAGCGCGGCGTGCCAGTCACCGAAACCCTGTTGCTTGATTTTCAGGAGCGTTTGCAAAAGTCGGGCCTGTTTGAAACCGTCAGCGTCACGCTCGACCCCGACCCCGTCCAAGCCGACAAAGCCCATCTGCTGGTGCGCTTGAGTGAAGCGCCGTTGCAGATCTACACCTTTGGCCTGGGCTTCAGCGCCAACACCGGTCAGCGGGCCTCGGTGGAACACCTGTACCGGCGTGTCTTCGGCCTGCCGGTGTCGAGCAAGCTGAAGATTGAAGTGGGCCAGCTGCGCCAGGCCTGGGACGCCGAAGTCAGCGGGCGCCCGGACGAAAGCCTGTACCGCAACCTGATCGGTGGCGCGGTGGATCGCCTGGTGTCCGACAACGACGTTGTCCTGTCGCAGCGCCTGCGTTTGGGCCGCACCCAGGACACCCAGCGCGTCGAACGGCTGTTCTACGCCGAAGCCGAGCGCTCGTCCCGGCGCACCAATGCCGGCGACCGCAACGACGCCATGGCCTTGTCGCTCAACTTTCACGGCGGTTGGCGCGACCTGGACAGTGTGATCCTGCCCACGTTTGGCGAGACGCTGGCCATCCAGGTGGGCGCCGGCCAGTCCAGCGGCACCGATGCCGACCGTGGCATCTTTGGCCGTCTCTACGGGCGCCTGACCGTGTATCGGCCCTTGGGCCGCGCCTGGTACGGTCAGGCTCGGCTGGAGCTGGGTCGAGTGCTGCTGGGCAACCGGATGGTGGTGCCTGAATCGCTGAAGTGGCGCGTCGGCGGCGACGAATCGGTCCGTGGCTATAGATTTCGAACGCTGGGTCCCATCGTGGATGGTGCGGTGGGCAGTGGTGCGGTGCTCTACACCAGCAGCCTGGAAGTGGCCCGGCCCATCTTCGAAAGCATGCCGTCGCTGTGGGGCGCGGTTTTCATCGACGCCGGCCACGCCGCCAGTTCGGTTGGCAATCTCAAACCCGTCTACGGCACGGGGCTGGGTCTGCGCTGGCGCAGCCCGGTGGGGCCGTTGCGGCTGGACTGGGCCTACGGCAGTGAAACGCGCAAGGGCCGTTTTCACTTCAGCGTGGGCATCGCCTTCTGATCGGCATGAACGCCACGCCACCGCCATCTTCGGGGCCGCCAGCAGCACCTCCGACTGCGCCCCACCCGCTTGCGGCCGCCGCGCCGCTGCGGACCAGCTTGTCCCTGTTGGCGCCGCTGGGCATGGTCATGGCGGCGTTGCTGCTGGTGCTGGGCACGGCCACGGCGGTGGTGCGCTGGTGGCTGTTGGATGAAGCCGGGTCGCAGTGGCTGGCGCAGCGTTTGCCGCTGGTCCAGGTGCAGGGGTTTCGCGGCACGCTGCTGGGGCCGCAATGGCAGGCCGATCGGGTCCACGTCACCTGGGACAACGGCAGGGCCTCGCTGACGATCGAAGGCTTGGACGCCAGCGGGCTGCAGTGGGCCTGGCGCCCGCACGACCAGGCCTGGTTCGGTCTTCGCATCCAACAGCTCAATGCCCGCAAAGTCGAGGTCCACACCGGCCTCAAAGGCAAGCGCCCTTTGCCCGCCCCGGCCAGCCTGGCGCCGCCATTCGACCTGGACGTCCAGGCGCTGCAGCTGGCCGAACTGGTGGTGGACGACCTGGCGCCCGTGTTGGACTTGTCGGCAACGGGTCTGGTCCTGGACGCCAAGACCAGCGCCAGTCATCGCTTGCAGCATGCCCAAGCAAAGTGGCAACAGCTGCACCTGGAGTTCAAGGGCAGCATCGTCACCGCCGCGCCCCAGGCCCTGGCGCTGCAGGCCGTGGTGCGAGCCGGTGGCAATCCCGACCAGCCCCTGTGGGCGGCCATCCTCCAGGCCCAAGGCACGCTGCCGCGACCTGAGGTGACGGGCACTCTGCGCGGCGTGCCGCAAGCGGGGCAAGGCCCCCCCGCACTGGACATCAAGGCGGTGCTGCAACCGCTGCAAGCCTGGCCGCTGCAAGCCTTGAGTCTGCACACCCGCGAGCTCGATCTGTCGGCGCTGTCGAGCAAGGCACCCCAAACCCGGTTGAGCGGCGTCGCCACCTTGTCGCCCCGAGTCGCAGGCGCACCGCTCAGCGCCAGCATCGACTTGCGCAACGCCATGCCCGGGCGCTGGAACGAACGCCGATTGCCCGTGCAGCAGCTGGTGGCACAGGTGACGGGAGACCTGAAACAACCCGATCGGCTGGAGGTGCCCCGTTTCGAGGTCACCCTGAGCGACAGCCGTCAACGCGCCGGCCGTTTCAACGGCAGCGCCTCCTGGCACGGCCACGAACTGCAACTGAACGCCCGGCTGCAAGACGTGGTGCCGCAGCGGCTGGACGGCCGGGCGGCCGGCATGGTGCTCAGCGGGCCTGTCTCGGTCAGCTTGCGCGGTTTGCCGTCGCCCATGGGCGCAGCAGCGCCGTCTCCGGCAGCGCCAACGGTCAGCTGGAAGCTGGACCTGGACGGCAGCATCGATGCCAGCGCCCGGCCGGTGCAACTGCGCATGCAAGGCCAGGCCAGCGACAACAAGCTCGAAGTGACCCAGCTGCAGGCGACGTCGGGCTCAGCCAGCGCCGAACTCAAGGCCGTGTTGCAACGCGCCGGCGCTGCCGACTGGCGCCTGGAATCCACCGGCGGCCTGATCAACTTCGACCCTGTGCCATGGTGGCCCGGTGAGTTGGGCTCGGCTTGGCGCCAGGGCCCGCACCGACTGTCCGGCCAGTGGGATCTGAACCTGCGTTTGCCCAGCAACAGCGCCAGTCTGGCCCCCGTCGAGCTTCTGCAACGCCTGGCAGGCAACGGCAACCTGCGGGTCCAGGACTCGCTGCTGGCGGGTATGCCACTGGCGGCCGACGTTCGCCTGGGCTATACGCAGGCGGCCACCCCTGCCGCCGCACAGTTGCGCGCCGATGTGACGTTGGGTGGCAACACGCTGATGATGGAAGGCCGGGGCGACCCCACTGGAGCCGGGCTGGCCGACCGTTGGCGCGCCGAACTGAACGCCACCCATCTGAACGCGCTGGCACCCTTGATCCGGCTGCACCCGGCGCTGGCGGATTGGGTGCCACGCCAAGGAACGGCCAGCGCCACGCTCGAGGCCAATGGCCGCTGGCCGAACCTGCAAACCGAAGGCAACGCCCGGGTGCAACAGCTTCAGCTGGGCGCACTTTCGGTGGCCAGCGGACAACTGGCCTGGCGGCTGGACAGTTCGGGCGACCGCCCCTTGTCCATGCAGCTGACGCTGGCCGGCCTGCAAAGCGGTGAGCAACGCATGGACCGCATCTCCGCCCAGCTCAGCGGCAGCGTGGCCGATCACCAGATCGACATCACCACCGCGGTGCCGTTGCGCCCACCGGCCGGGCTGGCCAAGGCCCTGGGCGTGATGACCCAGTCGGGCTCCCGCGGCCAATTGAAGGGGCGCGGTGCTTGGACGTCGGAGTCGGGTGGGGGTGGTCGCTGGAAGGGCCGCCTCGACCGCCTGACCGTGGGCTCATGGGACGGCGCAGCCGGGGACGCGCCGCCAGCTTCCCTGTGGATGCAGGCGCGTGATCTCACGGTCGAGTTGCTGTTTGATGGCAGCGGCCAGTTGAAGTGGTTGCAAGCCGACCCTGGGCGAGTCCAGTTTGCCGACAACGTGGCGCTGCGCTGGGACGAGATCCAGGCCGACTGGCGCGGCGCGCAACCGCTCTTGCAGCTGCGCGCCGACATCGAACCTTTTGCGCTGGCGCCGCTGCTGTCGCGCTGGCAACCCCAGATGGGTTGGGCTGGCGACATTCGGCTGGGCGCCCGGGTGGACATCCGGGCCGGCCAGCGTTTCGACGCCGACCTGGTCTTCGAGCGCCGCGATGGCGACCTCCACATCAGCAGCGGTGAAGGCATGCAACTGCTGGGTTTGACGGACTTGAAGCTGAGCTTGTCTGCGCACGACGGTGTCTGGCTCTTCAACCCGGTCTTCAAGGGCCGCAGCCTGGGCGAAATCACCGGCAGCCTGCGCGTTCAAACCACGCCTGAAGCACGCTGGCCGCACAGCGACGCAGCCCTGCAAGGCGAAGTGCAAGCCCGTGTGGCCGACATCGGCATCTGGGGCGCCTGGGTTCCACCCGGTTGGCGCATGACCGGTGAGTTGCGCACCACCGCCACCCTGGACGGCCGCTTCTCTGAACCCCGCTACACCGGCGTGCTCACCGGCAACAAGCTGTCGGTGCGCAACCTGCTGCAAGGCGTCAACGTCACCGACGGCCAGGTCTCGCTGCGCCTGGAAGGCGACAAGGCCACGATTGACCGCTTCACGCTGCGCGGCGGCGACGGTCTGTTGACGGTGACGGGCGGCGCCACGCTGGGCCAGGCACCGCAGGCCCAGTTGCAGATCAAGGCTGACCACTTCAGGGCCATCGGCCGGGTCGACCGCACCGTCATTGCCAGCGGGCAGACCGAACTGGTGTTTGGCCGCGACAGAGCCCGGCTGGAAGGGCGTCTGGTGCTGAACGAAGGCCTGTTTGACTTCAGTCGTGCTGACGCCCCTAGCCTGGACGAGGACGTCACGGTCCGTCGCCCCGGCGAGGCCGACCCCGCGCTGGCCGAAGCCCGCCCTGCCGGCCCGCGCAGCAACCTGGTGGTTGGCCTGGACCTCGACCTGGGCCAGAAGCTGCGGCTCAAGGGCCGCGGCCTCGACACCGGCCTGCAAGGCAAGATTCGATTGACCAACCCCGGCGGACGGTGGGACGCCCGCGGCACCGTTCAGGCCGTCGACGGCACCTATGCGGCTTACGGCCAAAAGCTGGCCGTTGAACGCGGCTTGGTGGCCTTTGGTGGCCCGGTCGAAGACCCGCGCCTGGACATCCTGGCGTTGCGCCCCAACATCGACGCCCGCGTGGGCGTGGCCATTACCGGCACGGCGCAAACACCGCGGATTCGCTTGTTCTCCGACCCGGCGATGAGCGACACCGAGAAGTTGTCCTGGATGGTGCTGGGCCGGGCCCCCGACGGCCTGGGGCGCACCGACACCGCCTTGCTGCAACGCGCCGCCGTGGCCTTGCTGGCCGGCGAAGGCGAAGCCCCCACCGACACCTTGCTCAAGAGTCTGGGCATCGACGAGATCAGCCTCAAGCAGTCCGGAGGCGAGGTGCGTGAAACGGTCATCACCCTAGGCAAACAGTTGTCCAGGCGCTGGTACGTGGGCTATGAGCGCGGCGTGAACTCCACCATCGGAACCTGGCAGCTCATCTACCGCATTGCCCAGCGTTTCACGATCCGTGCGCAAAGCGGCCTGGAGAACTCGCTCGACGTGATTTGGACCTGGCGCGTGCAAGAGACACCCGCCGACGCCGCCATGAGAAAATCCACGGTTACGCCGCCGTAGTTCAATGGACAGAACGGGGACCTCCTAAGTCTCAGATGCAGGTTCGATTCCTGCCGGGGGCGCCACGCTCGTGTGGATCAAGCAACGGGCTGGCGTGGTTTTGGCAGCTCGTTGACGTGGTTCAACTCAGCCCGCTGGGGTCTATCAGCTCAGCCCGCTGGCGTCGATCAACTCAGCCCGCTGATGCGCACCAGGCGGTCCCACAAGGGCTCGGCTGAGTCCTCGGCGCGGTGGTGCTCGTTGTACTCACCCAGGCGTTGCAGCTCACGCACCACGCAGGCCGGAAAGCCCTTGCGGCCGCCCCGGCGGTCTTGCAGCAGGTCGCTCAGCATGGCGGCGCTCACCTGCGGGTCGCGCCAGCACCAGGCCAGCCGGTTGGCCACCCAGGGAAAAGACTCGCACAAGCGAAGGGGCCTTCGTCGAGGCGGCAGCTGGCGCAACCAGTGGCGTGTGGTGCCGGTCAACGCCATGTCGCTGTCGCGCACCGGGCGCCGCCCCCTGGCCCAGGCCAGCTGGGCCGGTGGCGACACGCCAGTTGGCGCGCCTGTTTTGCCAAAATCGAACATGGTTTGAACCCTCCCGCTGCCTCTGACGGCATGACCGCACGGCGGCCGTGAGAACAGTCTTTCGGCCGCCAGCGGCGGGGGTGAAGTTCAAACCCTCTGCAAACGCTAGGCCGCGGGTGCACGCATGGCACGGCTGAGCAGGATTACCGGAATCAGCCCGACCAACACAATCGCCAAGGACGGCAGTGCGGCCTCGGCCAGGCGCTCATCACGGGCCAGGTTGTAGGCCACCACGGCCAAGGTGTCGCTGCCAAAGGGGCGCAGGACCAGGGTGGCGGGCAGTTCCTTCATCACGTCCACAAACACCAGCAAAGCTGCCGCGGCCGCCGAGCGGCGCAACAGCGGCAGGTGCAGCTGCACAAAAACACGCCCAGCGCCACTGCCCAGCATGCGGGCGGTTTCGTCGATGGCGACGGGCACACGCGCGTAGCCGGCTTCCACCGACTGCAGCGCCACGGCAGAGAAACGCACCAGATAGGCATACAGCAGCCCCAGCACCGTGCCGGTAACCAAAGCAGCCACACCGGCCTGCGGCCACTGCTGCTGCAGCCAACCCACCGGCAACAAGATGCCCACCGCGATCACCGCGCCAGGCACCGCGTAACCCAGCGACAAGACCCGCGCCGCAGGTTGAAGGAGGCGGCCTTGGCGTTGGCGCAGCACAAAGGCCAGCACCAGCGCCAGTGCTGTGGCCAGCGCTGCGGCCGTGGCCGCCAGCTGAAAGCTGGACCAGGCCCATTGCGCAAAGCGCAGCCAGGGCAAACCCAGTTCAGCGGTTTGAGACTCCCGCCACAGCAAAGCACCCAGCCACAAAACCGGCAGCACAAAACCCAGCAGCACCGGCAAGGCGCAGCCCAGAGCCACCGCAGCGGCCAGAGCCCCTTTCAAACGGTGTGGGCGGGCCTCGGCCGACATGGCTGCGTTTTGATTGGACGCAAAGCGCAAACGCCGCTGCGCCGCCCGCTCGACCATCAGCAGGGCTGCCACCACCACCAGCAGCACGGCCGCCAGTTGGGCCGCCGCGATGCGGTCGTTCATCACCAACCAGGCCTTGTAGATGCCGGTGCTGAAGGTCGTCAGGCCGAAGTACGAGCCCACGCCATAGTCGGCCAAGGTTTCCATCAGCGCCAGGGCCGCACCGGCCGCGATGGCCGGCCTGGCCATCGGCAGCGCCACTTCCAGCACGCGTCGGCGCATGGGCGCGCCCAGCAGGCGGGCGGCCTCCATCATGCGCACCGCACGTTCACCCAGGGCGGCCCGGGTCAGCAGGTAGACATAGGGGTAAAGGCACAGCACAAAGAGCACAGTCGCGAAGGGCAGGCTGCGCACGTCGGGCCACAGCGCGCCTTTCAAGCCCAGCAAGCCGCGCAGGCTGGTTTGCAGAGGTCCGCTGAATTGCAGCGCGTCGGTCCACGCGTAGGCCAGCACGTAGCCCGGCATGGCCAAGGGCAACAACAAGGCCCATTCCAGGACCTTGCGCCCGGGAAACTCAAACAGCGTGACAGCAGCCGCGGTGAACGCGCCCACCAGCACCACACCCAGGCCCACGCCCAGCGCCAGCAAAGTGGACTGCAACGCGTAGTCGGGCAGCACGGTTTGCCACTGATGCCGCATCACCTGCCAGGCGGCGGCGTCCAAGGCCATCCAGGCCACCAGCACGCCCAGCACCGGTAAAGCAAGCAACAGGCACAGAAGCGTCAAGAGGTGGCGCATGAGCAGGGTGGAGTTCAGAAACGGCTGAATGCGAACGATGCTCATTCAGCGGCGCCGATTATGATGGGCACATGTTCCTCAGTCTGGACTCGATCACCGTGCGCTACCCGCGCTCGCCGGCCAGCCACGCCGCAGTGGAAAGCGTTTCGCTGGGTTTGCAGGCCGGGCAGATTGGCGTGCTGATCGGGCCATCGGGTTGCGGCAAGACGTCGTTGCTGCGGGCGGTGGCGGGCCTGGAGCGTTGTGCCAGCGGGCGAATCCGCATCGCCGACCAATCCCTTTCAGACCCAGCGAGCGCAATCCACTTGGCGCCCGAAGCCCGACAGATTGGCATGGTGTTCCAGGACTACGCGCTGTTTCCGCACCTCAGCGTGGCCCGGAACGTGGCTTTTGGCGTGGCCCACCTGGGCCGCAGTGCCAGAGCCCAAAGGGTGCAGCAGATGCTGGACCTGGTGGGTTTGGGCCACGCCGCCAAGCGCTCGCCGCACCAGCTTTCGGGCGGTCAGCAACAGCGTGTGGCGCTGGCCCGTGCGCTGGCACCCGGTCCACGTTTGCTGCTGCTGGACGAGCCTTTTTCCAGCCTGGACGTGGACCTGCGCGAGCGCCTGGCCCAGGAAGTGCGGGTCATTTTGAAAGAAAGCGGCACCACCGCCTTGCTGGTCACCCATGACCAGTTGGAGGCCTTCGCCGTGGGCGACGTCATTGGCGTTATGAACAAGGGTCGCCTGGAGCAGTGGGACGACGCCTACACCCTGTACCACCGCCCGGCCACCCGCTTTGTGGCCCAGTTCATCGGCCATGGCGTGTTCGCCCCGGCGCAGATCGTGGCCTGTGCCCACGGCCCCTGCGTGCACACGCCGGTGGGCGAATTGGACGACGTGGCCGGCTGCCCCTTGCCCGACGCCTACCCCGGCGGTCACTGCGACGTTCTGCTGCGGGCCGACGACATCGTGCATGACGACGCCAGCCCGGTGCGGGCGGTGATCGAACGCAAAGCCTTTCGCGGATCGGAATTTCTGCTGACCCTGCGGCTGGACAGCGGTGAACGGTTGATGGCCCACGTGCCCTCGCACCACGACCACCAGGTGGGTGAGTGGATCGGCATCCGCGCCCAGGTCGACCACGTGGTGACGTTTCCGCGGCTGCCCGGCCCTGCCGCCGATTGAAGGCGTCGGCCCAAACCGTGGACCGCAACGCTCGGTTGCAAAACCCACCTTGCAAGCGCGCCCGCGCGGCCCAACTGCCAAGTTGAACCGACATACCCCTGCTTGCAGGTGCAACTTTCGCGCTGGCAGCGAGTCACAAAGCGGCGTCACACCTATACTGGATGAACGTTTTCACCTGCCACATACCTGCCATTCACACCTGCCAGAAAGGCGCGTTGAAACATGGGCTCCAAGATCAAATTTGCGGGTGTTCTTGCCGTCGGCCTCATCGCTGGCGCGCTCACCACCATGCAGTTGCAGGCCGTGGCCCGCAACGCCTTGGGGGCATTGCCGCTGGAAGAAGTGCAGCAACTCGCCGCCGTCTTCGACCGCATCAAGGCCGAGTATGTGGAACCGGTGGACGAGAAAAAACTCATCTCGGACGCCATCGCCGGCATGGTCGCGGGCCTGGACCCGCACTCGCAGTACCTGGATAAAAAAACCTTCAAGGAGTTCCGCGAGAACACCGGCGGCAAGTTCGTCGGCATCGGCATTGAAATGGGCATGGAAGACGGCCTGGTCAAGGTCGTTTCCCCGATTGAAGGCTCGCCCGCGTTTCGCGCCGGCCTCAAGCCCGGCGATCTGATCACGCGCATCGACGACACCCCTGTCAAGGGCATGACGGTCGATCAGGCTGTCAAGCGCATGCGCGGCGAGCCCAACACCAAGGTGGTACTGACGGTTTTCCGCAAGCTCGAAAGCCGCAGTTTCCCGGTCACCATCGTGCGCGAAGAAATCCGCATGCAAAGCGTGCGCTCCAAGATGATCGAGCCGGGTTACGGCTGGCTGCGCGTCAGCGTGTTCCAGGACCGCACGGTGGACGACTTCGTGCGCAAGATCGAAGACCTCTACAAGCAGGACCCCAACCTCAAGGGCCTGGTGCTTGACCTGCGCAACGACCCAGGTGGCCTGCTCGACGCCTCGGTGGCGCTGAGCGCCGCTTTCTTGGCGCAAGACGTGGTGGTGGTCAGCACCAATGGCCAGATGACCGAATCGCGCCAGACCTTCAAGGCCACACCCAGCGACTACGCCCGGCGCAGCAACAACGACCCGCTCAAGCGCCTGCCCGCCGCGCTGAAAAAAGTCCCGCTGGTGGTGTTGGTCAATGAAGGCTCAGCGTCGGCCAGCGAAATCGTCGCCGGTGCGCTGCAAGACCACAAACGCGCCACCATCATGGGCGCGCAAACCTTCGGCAAAGGCTCGGTGCAGACCATTCGCCCACTGCCGGGTGACACCGCGCTGAAGATCACCACTGCGCGCTACTACACACCCAGTGGCCGCAGCATCCAGGCCAAGGGCATCGTGCCCGACGTGTTCCTGGACGAAACCGCCGAGGGCAACGTCTTTGCCGCGCTGCGCATGCGCGAGGCCGACCTGGACAAGCACCTGATTGGCGCCGACGAGAAGAAAGACGCCGCACGCGAGAAGGCCCGCGACGAGGCGCGCAAGAAGCTGGAAGAGCAGATCGCCAAGACCAAGGAACCCGTCAAGCCACTGCCCGAATTTGGCTCGGCGGAAGACTTCCCGCTGCAACAAGCGCTCAACCAGCTGCGCGGCCTGCCGGTGATGGCCAGCAAGACCGCCGCTGAGCAGCGTGCCGAGGCCGCCGCCACCCCGGCCAAATAAGCCGCTTCTTGGCCTCAGCAACGGGCGCTTCGGCGCCCGTTTTTTTGGGCAAACCAGTGGACCAACGCGGCCCAGCTTCATCGATCCTGCGCTGGACAATTGCTGCCGTTTCGGCATTAAGCTCGGGCCCATGGACACCCCTAAACAGTCGGGCCTGAAGGCCCGTAACTTTCCCAGCGCCCAGGAAGAAGCCGCCGCCGCGCCTCAAGTCGCGCTTTACGGCGGCCCTGAAAGCGCCTATCGACTGGCCTTCACCGACACCACGTTCTTGCTGCGCGAAGAGCTGCGGCCGGTGCGCATGCAGCTCGAGCTGCTCAAGCCCGAGCTGGTCCAGCGCGAACAGGGCGTGGAATCGACCATCGTCATCTTTGGCAGCGCGCGCATCAAGCCGCCAGACGAAGCGGCACTGGCACTGACTGCAGCCCGATCCGGCGGGGACGCCCAAGCCATCGCCCGCGCCGAGTCGGCCATGGCCATGAGCCACTACTACGACGAAGCCAGGCGTTTTGCGGCCCTGGCCACCCGCCGTTCACGCGACCACGCCACACCGCTGTTTGTGGTCACGGGCGGTGGCCCGGGCATCATGGAAGCAGGCAATCGTGGCGCGCACGACGTGGGTGGCAAGAGCATCGGCCTGAACATCGTGTTGCCCCACGAACAGGCCCCCAATCCCTACATCACGCCCGAGCTGTGCTTTCAGTTCCACTACTTTGCGCTGCGCAAGATGCACTTCCTGATGCGCAGCATTGCGCTGGTGTGCTTCCCCGGCGGTTTTGGCACGCTCGACGAACTGTTCGAAACCATGACGCTGGTGCAAAACGGCAAGAGCCGCAAGCGCCCCATCCTGCTCTTTGGGCGCGCGTTCTGGCAGAAGCTGATCAACTTCGACTACCTGGTTGAAACCGGCATGATCAGCGTGCAAGACCTGCAACTGTTTCGTTATGTTGAAACCGCTGAAGAGGCCTGGGACATCCTGGCCACGCACTACGGCTTTGACGAACCGCCCACCCAGACGGGCGAGTTCGCCGTCGACATCTAAGGTCCCCCAGGAAACAAAGCGCCACAACACCAAAGCGACAACGCCAAAACGACAGCGCGTCCGACTCTACGCAAATTTGTTCGGCGCAGCGCTGGCAAAAGCGCAAGTCCTTTTGTGCACGCGTCGGCACAATCGCCCGCATGAACCGACAGATCAGCCTCATCGGCGCACCCACCGACATTGGCGCTGGCGCGCGCGGCGCCAGCATGGGCCCTGAAGCCCTGCGCGTGGCCGGCATCAAGCCCACCCTGGAGAGCCACGGCTTGCAGGTGCTGGACCGCGGCAACGTCGCCGGGCCAGCCAACCCGTGGTTGCCGCCCGTCGACGGCTACCGTCACTTGCATGAAGTGGTGGCCTGGAACCAGGCCGTGCACGAGGCCGTGTACGCCGAACTGCAGTTGGGCCGCCTGCCCATTCTGTTGGGCGGCGACCATTGCCTGGGCATTGGCAGCATCAGCGCGGTGGCGCGGCACTGCCGCAACAGCGGCAAAAAGCTGCGTGTGCTGTGGCTGGACGCCCATGCCGACTTCAACACCAGCGTGCTCACGCCCAGCGGCAACATCCACGGCATGCCGGTGGCTTGTTTGTGCGGGCACGGGCCGCAAGCGCTGATCGAGATCGGTGGCACGGTGCCCGCCCTCAACCCCAAGAGCGTGCGCCAGATCGGCATCCGCAGTGTCGACGCCGGCGAAAAACGCTTCGTCCACCAGGTCGGCCTGGAAGTCTTTGACATGCGCTACATCGACGAAATGGGCATGCGCCACACCATGGAACTGGCCCTGGCCACCCTGGACGACAAGACCCACTTGCATGTCAGCTTTGACGTTGACTTCCTCGACCCGGCCATCGCACCGGGCGTGGGCACCACGGTACCGGGCGGGCCCACCTACCGCGAAGCCCAGTTGTGCATGGAGATGATTGCCGACACCGGCCGCCTGGCCAGCCTGGACGTGATGGAACTCAACCCGGCGCTGGACCTGCGCAACCAGACCGCGCTGCTGGCGGTGGACCTAATTGAAAGCCTCTTTGGCAAGAGCACGCTGATGCGCACGTGAGGTCGCTGTGGGCGCGCCCCGCAGCCGGGCTTGGACGGCGCCGGAATGCTGGCTTGCTGGGCGACTAAGATGCACCGCATGCCCTGTCTCCCTGATGCGCTGCACGGGTGGTTGTCTTCGACGCGACAACGCCGTGACCCTCCGTCGTTTGCTGCGTGGTCTCGTGGCGTTTTGCTTGGCGCATGGCTGTGCTCGGCAGCTTGGGGCGGTGCGGCATGGTCTGCGTCACCGCGCGCCAACGCTGCGGCCGCTTCAGCCACGGCGGCGGCCCCGCCCAGCGCCGCACCAGCAGCCTCACCCGCAGCCTCACCTGCGGCATCACCCGCAGCATCGCTTTCCACAGCAACTGCCGGCACACCGGAACCGGTGATCACCGGCGCTGGCCAGCGCATCGACGAACGTTTGCGCGGCCGCTTGCTGCAAGTGCGCACGCTGCTGCAAACACAGGACAGCCAGTCCTCGGTCGGCTCTGGCTTTCTCATCGACGACAAAGGCCACCTGATCACCAACTACCACGTGGTCAGCCAGTACGCGCTGCAGCCCGGCCGCCACCGGCTGGTCTATGCCACGGTGGACGGCCAACAAGGCGCGCTGGAACTGCTGGCCTTCGACGTCGTTCACGACCTGGCCTTGCTCAGACCCAAAGACCCCCAACCGCTGGCCAACCGCGGTTTTGTTGAACTTCGCCCGCAGGCTGAGAGCCTGCCTCGTGGTGCCCGCATCTTCAGCATGGGCAACCCTCTGGACGTGGGTTTTGCGGTGGCCGAGGGCAACTACAACGGGCCGGTCGAACGCAGCTTTCTGCCCACGCTGTTTTTTGGCGGCTCGCTCAGCGGCGGCATGAGCGGTGGCCCGGCGCTGGACGACCAGGGCCGCCTGATCTGCGTCAACGTGGCGGCCCGGCGCGACGGCGAGCAGGTCAGTTTTCTGGTGCCCCCCGACCCGGTGCGCGCACTCATCTGCCGCGGCCGCGGCGGGGCACCCATCACCACCCCCGCCTGGGCCGAGATCACCCGCCAGCTGATGCAGCACGAAGCGCGGCTGACCGATCGGTTCATCGCCCAGCCCTGGCGCCACGCCAGCCATCCGGCCTACACCATTCCGGTGCCGCAAGAGACGTGGATGCGCTGCTGGGGCCGCGGCGCGCCGCAAGCCACGCGCGGCCTGCAGTTTGAGCGTTCGGACTGCGAGATGGACAGCCGCATCTTTGTCAGCGGGCCGCTGCTGACCGGCTTCATCACGGTGCGCCATGAGGCCTATGACGGCAGCAAGATCGGTGCACTGCGCTTCAACCAACGCTACTCGGCCAGCTTTGGCAACGAGTTCGTGGGCCAGGACGACCGCTTTCGCACGGCCGGCCAGTGTGTCGAGCGCAGCCTGGCCGTGCCCGCCAAAGGCAGGCCCGGCGACGCCGACGCCCCAAGCCTGAAGTTGAAGTCGGTGATCTGCCTGCGGGCCTACAAAAAAATAGAGGGCCTGCACGACCTGATGGTGCTGGTGGCCACGCTGGACGGCACGGTACGTGGCGTGCAGGGCCGACTGGACGCGAACGGTGTCAGCCTGGCCAGCGCGCAGCGCCTGGCACAGCACTACCTGGACGGCTTCGGATGGAACCCGACTTCAACAACCCCGCCCGCCAGGACCGACTCGCGCTGATCGAGTGGCTGGACCGCGATGGCCGCGTGGGCCAGGCGTTCAGCGTGCACCGCTGGCCTGTGACCCTGGGCCGCGCGCTGAGCAACGACGTGGTGCTGGACGACCCGCATGTGGCTGCTCAGCACGCCACGCTCAGCCTCGTGGAAACCGGGCAGGTGGCGCTGACGGTGGGCGACAGCGTCAACGGTGTCACCCACGCGCTCCAGCACCACGGCGCCGGCGCCCAGGTGCAGCTGCCCGCCGGCGCAGCAACACTGCAGCTGGGCGGCGTTCGACTGCGCCTGCGCTTGGCTGGCGAAACGCTGCCCGCCGAAAGACCGCTGCCCCCTTTGGCGGCAACGCCAAGAAGTGCCCCGCTGGTGGCCGGGGCCTTGTTCATGCTGCTGGCCTTGTTCAGTCATGGGGTGACGCTGGACCCCGGCGCCGAAGCCTCGGCCTGGACGCCGCTGGTGGTGGGCGTTCCCGCTGCGCTGGTGGGCTGGAGCGGGCTGTGGGCACTGGCCTCCAAACTGTTTCAGCACCGCTTTGACTTCATGGGGCATCTGCGCATCGTGCTGCCTTGGCTGCTGGGCATCGAACTGCTGGACTTGGTTCTCAGCCCTTTGGCTTCGTCCCTGGGCTGGGCTTGGCTGTGGCGTTGGGTGAGTCCGCTGCAGGTGCTGCTGGGTTTGCTGCTGCTTCGGGCTCACCTGGTGCACACGCTGCCCCAGGCCCAGCGGGCCGTGGGTCTGAGCCTGGCCGCGATAGCGGTGGTGGGGGTCGCCGTGCACCTGACCGCGGTACAGCGCGCCACCGACCGCTTCAGCCGACCGGCCTACATGAGCAGTTTGCCGATGCCCGCACTGCACTGGGCCAGCCCGGGCACGTCGCAAGACCTCATTCAAGAGCTGGCCCCCTTGGCCCAGCAGCTGGCCGCACGAGCGCAGAAGGCGCGAAAAGACGAACCGGCCGATGGCGACGGAATCAGCGATTGAAACCGCGCATGGGCGTGGTGAAGGCGGGCCACGCACTGGCATTGCCGATGCGTGGCCCATGGCTCATCATCCCGGACCCATGAAACGACCTTTGCTGATCGGCCTGTCGGCCCGCATCTACACCCCCGGCTCGACCGGCATCGAGCTGCCCGGCGTCTTCACCAAGACGCTGCACTACCTGGAGCAGTCGGTGGCGCACTGGGTGCTTTCGGGCGGCGCCATGGCGGTGATGGTGCCGGCAGTGGACAGCAACTCGGTGGTGGTGCGCAGCGACATCGACCTGAACCACTACGCACACGCGCTGGACGGCTTGGTGCTGCAGGGCGGCAACGACGTGGCACCCGTGCACTATGGCGAGCAGCCGCTGCACGCCGATTGGCATGGTGACCCGGTGCGTGACCTCTACGAAATGGAGCTGATCCGCGCCTTTGTGGCCGCCGGTAAACCGGTCTTCGGCATCTGCCGCGGTCTGCAGTTGCTCAACGTCACCTTTGGAGGCAGCTTGCTGCAAGACATCGGCACGCAGCTGCCGCAGGCCCTGGACCACCGCATGTTGGGCCGTTATGAGCAGCATTTCCACAGCATCGAGTTTGTGCCGGGCACGCACTTGGCGTCGCTTTACCCTGGGCTGTCACGGGCCACCACCAACAGCATCCACCACCAAGGCATCAAACAGTTGGCCGAAGGCTTTGTGGTCGAAGCCCGCTGCCCGGACGACGGCATGATCGAAGCCATCCGCCGCCCTGGCCCGGGCTTTGTCGCCGGCGTGCAATGGCACCCCGAATTTCACCGCGCCGATGACCCGCTGACGCTGGACGACTCACCCATCCTGCAGGACTTCTTGCAGGCCGCCCGACAGGCTCAGGCCGGCAACTGAAACCACGCCCTGGGTCGCTATTAGGGCCATTGCTTACTGGTTTGCCTCAGCCCTGACAGGGCACAGCCGCAGGGATAGTTGGGGACCTGATCCTGGCTGTTGAATGGCCCTGCCCCATGCTCCCCATGTCTTTCTGTGTCCGCAGCCTTTTTGCGCGCCAAACGTTGCGCGCGCCTGCTGCCTGGTCAAGCGCCATGCTGTGCGCAGCGTTGCTGGGGTGGCCCGGGCTGCCCGCTCAAGCACAAGCACAAGCCCAAGCACAGGCACAGGCCCAAGCACCTGCGGCCGAAGCCAGCAACCGGGCGTCACTGCGCATCGCGTCGGCCTTTGACCCGCAGACCCTGGATCCGCATGCCATTGCGCTGCTGTACCACTCTCGTGTGGTCTTTCAGATCTACGAGTCACTGATCGGCCGCGACGAACGCTTCAAGGCCGAACCGGCGCTGGCACTGGCGTGGCAGATGGTTTCGCCCACCAGCTGGCGGTTTCGCCTGCGGTCCGGTGTCACATTCCACGACGGTTCGGCCTTCACCGCCGACGACGCGGTTTTTTCCCTGGAGCGCGCCCTCACGGCACCATCGCAACGTGCCTTCCAGCTCAAGGGCGTCAGCGCGGTGCGCAAACTGGACGCTTTGAACATCGAGATCCAGCTCGAAGCCCCCGACGCCGTGCTGCCCGAAAAACTGCAGTACGTCGGCATGATGAGCAAGGCCTGGAGCGAAAAGCACGGCGTGGTCAAGCCGCAGGACTTCAATGGCAAACAAGAAACCTTTGCCGTGCGCAACGCCAACGGCACCGGTCCTTTGAGGCTGGACCGCTACGAGCCCGACGTGCGCACGCTGCTCAAGCGCCATGCAACCTGGTGGGGCTGGGCCGACAAGCGCCACGGCAACCTGGAACAGGTGAGCTGGATCACCATCAAGTCCGACGCCACGCGTCTGGCGGCATTGGCCAGCGGCGAGGTCGACCTGGTGCTGGACCCGCCCTACCAGGACATCATTCGTCTGAAAGCCGATCTCCGCCTGAGCCTGCTGCAAACAGCCGACATCGGCCAGCAGTACCTGACCTTTGACCAGGCCCGCGAAGAACTGCAAGACAGCGACGTGAAGGGCCGCAACCCCTTCAAGGACCTGCGGGTGCGCAAGGCGGTCTACCACGCCATCAACGTGCCGCTGATCATCGACAAGGTGTTGCGAGGCCAGGCCGTGCCCACCGGCGCCTTTCTCAGCCCCTTGGTGGACGGCTCACCGATCGACCTGGACCGCCGCCTGCCCTTCGACCCGGCCCGGGCGCGGCAGCTGCTGGGCGAAGCCGGCTACCCCAACGGCTTCAGCATCACGCTGGACTGCGTCAACGTGGCCTGGCGCGAAAACGTCTGCCAGGCCGTGGCCGCCATGCTGACCCAGGTGGGTGTGCGCACCACGCTGCGCAGCAGCCCCAGCAACCAGTTTTTCCCCAAGTTGACGCAAGGCACCGCCAGCTTCATCGAGTACGGCTGGACGGCCAGCCCGGACGCCTGGAACTCCCTCAACGGCCTCTTTCACACCTTTGACAAGGCCGGCCTGGGCACCTTCAACGCCGGGCGCTACAGCAACCCCAAGCTGGACAGTTTGATCGACAGCATCCGCACCGAACCCGATGTCACCCGCCGCCGCGCGCTGGTGACCACGGTGTTGCGCATGGTCGGCGACGACCTGCCCTATGTGCCGCTGTACCGCCGCACGCTGACCTGGGCCATGGCCAAGAAGGTGACGGCTGTGCAATGGCCCAACGACACCATTGAACTGCGCTGGGTGCGCGTCAAGTAGCTGCGGCGCACGGACTCACTTTTTCTGAACTTGTGCGGAGGGTGCGGCCGGCGCGGCCGGCCCAGACGACCCCGTGGCTGCACCGGGGCCATCGGCACAACGGCCATGCAGGCGCCGAAACTCCTTGGGTTGCACCGACCCGGGCACTGCATGCAGCCCACGCGTCAGGGCCCGGGCCATCTTTTCCTGTTTCACCAGCGGCCCTTGGTCCCAGCGCGTGCGCACGCTCCAGGCGTGGCCGTTTTCCACCAGGAAACGGCTCACGTTCAGGTCATCCAGCATCAGGTTGCCGACGGTTCGGCCCTGGCCGTCGCTCCCGGTGGACTGCAAGGTGGCCACTTTGTTCAGCGCCAGCGTCGACAGCGCCGCGCGTGCTTCCGCACCCCAGGGTTGGCAGGACTCAGGCGCATCAATGTCGCGCAGTCGAACGTTGATCTGCTTCTGGTCGGCCAGCGTCAGTGTGACGGTGTCGCCGCTGGCCACGGCAGTGATCATGCCCTGCACGGTTTTGGTGGGCGCGGCCTGCGCCCACCAGGGCCAACCCGCCGCCATCACAGCAGCGCCAACGAGCAGCTTCTTCGCTCCAATCATGTGGGTCTCCATTCGGGGCGGCAATGATGCCGCACAGCGCATCGCCAGAGCACATCAAACGGGGCCCGCACCCGTGATCCAGCCTTCCACCGGGTCGACCTGTTCAGGTTGACCCCAGCGCGGTTGCTGCTGGGCCCAGGCCGCCTGGGCCAGGCAGAGCACGGCGTCAAGCCGGTCGCCGCTGCTGTCGGCCACCAGTTCACCGGCCTGGGCCGGCGTCAGTTTCAGGCGCAGGCCCAAGCGGGTGCGCCCTTGCTCCAGGGCTTCGAGCATGTCCTTGCGCGCCAGCAGCCGCTCGGTGCTGTCGTCGTTCTTGTAGGACCGGCGGCCGATCAGTTGATGGGCCAGCAGGCCCGGATAGCCTTCCAGGGCCACCCGCGTTGTGTCCTGCGCAAGCAAACCCGGCAGGTGCACACCGGCGTCCACCAAACGAGAAAATCCCTCGTAGTACATGAAGCCCACCGGCACGTAGCGGGTCTGCAATGGGCTGGTGGAACTGACACCCGGGCATGCGCTGTCGGTTACCCGGTGCAGCAGGCGCTGGCCGGCCGGCTGCGTGTTGCCCCATGCGTCCACCAGCGCCCGGAAGTCCATCCGTGCCGGGCAGCGCTGGCGCAACCGCGTGATGACCTGCTGGGCGGTGTCGCCTAACGCCATGGCCTGCACAAAACGGCGCGGCAGGCCGAAGGGAAAGTCGAAGGCGCCCACCCAGGGGCCGCTGCGCTGGATCCAGTCTTCAAAGTCGGCCATGCGAGGCAGGCTGACCACGCCTTGCAGACGCAACACCGCACCGGCGCGCACGCCATGGGCCACCACGATGGGCTTGCGCGCGCTGGGCGCACTGCTGAAATCGACTCCCCACAATTGCATGCTTATCAGACCTGAACCCCAACCCAACCCCAGGCCAACGCCAAAGGCATCAAGCGATTCTGCCCTGCGCCCGCCCTTCAGTTGCCCTTCAGCCGCCCTGCAGCCATCCCCGCGCTACAGTCTGGAGATGGACAACAACCCCGCTCTGGTGCACGCCCTGCGCGGTGGCATCATCGAATCCAGCCACCGTGGCGCCGTCGCCGTGGTTGACGCCGATGGCGCCGTGCACACGCAACTGGGCGACATCGACCGACCCGTCTTTCCGCGCAGTGCGGTCAAGGTCTTGCAGGCG
>JAYVSX010000010.1:0-8630 GCA_043774975.1 Rubrivivax sp. | reverse complement strand
CAGCGGCGGCGCGGGCTTGTTCTACTGCTTCGCTGCCGATTGATCCCAGGCAAGGGGTAAGAGGCTGAGAATTTTTCGATCATGCCCGCTCACCACCCCCAAACGCGCCCGCTCGTCGTTGCAAATGCTCGCCATAGCCCGGGCTATGTCTGTGCTTTGCGTCTAGATCGGGCACGTTTTGTGGCGTTGCTCGGTCAAGCTCGAATTCCTCTCAGTCTCTGAGTGCTGGGTGACGATCACGCCGGGCACGAATTCCAGCAGCTCGCCCGGCCGCAGCGCGGGCCGGCTTTTCAGCAGCTCGGCGGTGATGACGCCTTGCGAGGCCGCATCGCTGCTGCCCACGATGTTGTCGTAGTGGCAGGTGACCGGCACCTGCACGGCGGCCACCTGTGCGCCGGCGACGGGCGTGGCAGCGGCCGCCGCGGTGGGCTGGGCACTGGCCACCGCAGGCCCCAGCAGCATTGCAGCGGCCCAGGCCAGCCTGTGCAGCCTGGGTTGGCGCTGTTCAAGCGCTTGCATCGTTCGGGTCATCATCGGTGGTGGCATCGGGGGCCTCATGGGCAGGAAAGCTGAAAAATGCTACGCAAGCGCGCCGCGCCTGGATGCCGATCAAGGCAGGTTCAGGGTGGCTCAGGGCGGCTCAGGGCGCCGCTGTTGCCGCTGGTGCTGCAAGGCCCAGCGCCGCAGCCGCCTCGGGGCGGGCAGGCTGCACCTGGGCCAAGGCCGTCAGCAGGGCCCGTGCGGCAGGCGGATCTGTGCGGGCCAGCGCGCTGGCCATGCGCAGCAGCGGATCGTAGGCGGGTCGGAAGTCGGGGCTGTGCCGCAGCACCGCCAGCAGCGGCAGGCGCACCTGCGCCAGCATGGCCTGCACGTCGCCCGACGGCCGCACGCTGCGGCCGGCTTCGATGAAGCGGTTTCGGGCTGACCAGTAGGCGGCCAGGCGGTGGCCGGCATCGGCCACCGCGCCGGGCACGATGACGTCTGCCGGCTCGATGCTGAACGCCGCCAGCAGCGTGGCCAGCCGGTCGCGCGGCCGGGAGTCGGGCGCGTAGGTGATGCGCGGTGCCAGGCTGGCCACCACCGGGTGGTCGTCGGTGTTGGCGGGCGCCTGGCCGGCAAAGGCCGCCAGCGATGGCGGCCCGGCGACAAAACTGCCCAGCAGCGCAAACTCATCCTCGAAGCCGTAGTCTGCCGGGCCTTTCGACCACGCCGCTGCGGCCAGACGGGCACGCACCTGGGCGGGGTTCATGCGCTGCGCATCGCGCTGGCCCAGCAGGCCCAGCACGGGTGTTTCCAGGCTGTTGCTGGCCAGCACCGCCGTGCCGCCCGGGTACACCACCAGGAACGAACGCACGATGCTGCGCAGCGTGGGCAAATCGAGCTGGTGCAACGGCAGCCACTGGCAAAACAGGCCGTCCGCAGCCAATCGGCTTTGCACGGCCTGGAAGTGCTCCACCGTGTACAGCGCGCCCGAGCCGCTGCGCGCCGGGTGAAAGTTGTCGGCCACGATCACGTCGTAGGCCTGGGCGGTGGTGCGCACGTAGCGGCGGGCGTCGGCGGCCATCAGGTGCAGCCTGGAGCGGCCATCGCCCAGCGCCTGCGTGAAGTGCACCGAGGCGCTGATGACCTCGGGCAGCAGCTCCACCGCGTCAACCTGCAGGCGGGTATCGGCGGCCGCGGTCGAGGCGGTGACGCCGGTGCCCAGCCCCAGAAACAGCGCCCGCCGCGGGGCCGGGTGCAGCAGCAGCGGCAGCAGCGCCTGCCGGCCGTCGACCAGCCCGCTGGCACTGCTGCCCTCTTGCTGCCGGTTATTGATGCGCAGCCGCGACACGCCGTCGGCATCTTCGACCACGCTGACAGCGGCCATCGCCCCTTCCTGGTAGCTGACGATGCGCCCGCCCTCGGGCAGGTCGACAAAGGCCAGTGGCGGCGCCCCGATCGCCAGCCCCACCAGCCCGGCAGTGGGCAGTGCCACCAGCGGGGTGAACCAGCTGCGGCGCGCCACCAGGGCCAGGTAACCCGCAACGATCAGCAACAGCGCCCATTTGGGGCCCAGCAGCGGCGTGATCAGCACGCCGAACAGCAGCGGCGCCACCGCCGCGCCCAGGGTGTTGACGCCCAACGCGCGGCCAAAGCCGATGCCGGCGGCCAAGGCGCTGCTGCTGAGGTGGCCAAACAGCGCGCCCATCACCAGTGTGGGCAGCCCGAAGGCCGCCAGCGCCAGCGCGGCCTCGGCCGCCAGCGCCGCCGCCATGCTGGTGCCGCCCTGGTCCAGCAGCCAGGCCTTGACGTGTTCGGCCGCCCACAGGCTGGCCGTGCCGGCCAGGCAAGCCGCCGCCAGCGCAGCCAGCAGGCGGTCGCCCAGCCGCGCTGCATCGGCGGGCTTGCCCGGCCCGCTGGCCTGCCAGCCAAGCCCCCAGCGTTGGTAGGCCGCCGCCCCCAGCGCCGTGCCCACCAGGTACACCGCCAGCAGCAAGGCAAAGGTGTAGACCGTGTCCTCGGTGACCTGGCTGAGCACGCGCACCACCAGCACTTCATAGCCGATGCCCAACAAGCCGGTGAGGGCCAGCGTCAGCAGCACGCCGCGCTGGCTTGCCGCGGGCAGCCCCACCCGAGCCAGGATCGGAACCGGCACCGACGTTGGCGCTGCCTCGGCCGATGCTGCCAGCGCCACCAGCGCCAGGGCCGCGCACAGCAGGTTCAGCGCGATGCACAGACCAGCGGTGCGCACCAGGCCGAATTCGGGCACCAGCCAGAACGCGGTGGCCAGCACGCCTAGGACGGCGCCAAACGTGTTGCCAGCATACAGCGCGGCGATCGCCCGGCCCGGCGGGCGCCAGGCGGCCATCACCCGCGCCATCGCCGGCAAGGTGGCGCCCATCGCGGCGGTGGCGGGCAGCAGCAGCGCGAAGGTACCGACAAAGGCCACGGCCCACTGCCAGGCAGGCAACGGTTGCGCGCCGGTGAGGGCCAGCAGCGCGCCGCTGGCCGGCGCCATCAGCAGCGCCAGCACAACGCTCCACGCCGCGATGGCCAGTTCGCAGCCGGCGTACCAGCGCGCCGGCCGCGGGCTGCGCTCAATGCGCGGCCCCAGCGCCAGCGCGCCCAGCGCCAGCCCGCCGAAGAATGCCGCCACCACCGCCAGCACGGCGGCCGATTCATGGCCCAGCCACAGCGCGCTTTGTTGGGTCCAGACGATCTGGTAGCCCAGCTCGGCAAAGCCGGAGGCCACCATCAGGGCCAGCGCCGCAGCGTGGCGCAGCCGATCGGGGCGGTGGGCGCTCAACCGCTGAACCCGATCGCGTAGCCCCAGGAATCCAGCCGGGTGGGAATCGCGTTGAAGGCCAGCGTGATGCGCAGCTCACCGGCATTGGGCGGCACCGCGTGCATCAAATAGCTGGGAAACAGCACCAGGTCACCGGGCTCGGGCGCCGGGCTGATCCACTGGTCGCCGCTGTAGGGGCCGGGGGTCATGCCCGCGTGGTCGTTCTTGAAGGCAAAGTCGGTGCCGCCGGGCGACTTCATGAAAATGGTTTGTGAGCCGGGGTGGGTGGGCGTGAGGTACAGCACGCCCGAGATGAAGCTGTTGGCGTGGTTGTGCATGGCTTGCCGCCCGCCGGTGGCCAGCAGGTTGACCCACATCTCCTTGAGCGACCAGCCCAGGCGCTCTCCGAACATCAGCGCGCCAAACTCCACCAGCTTGGGCGTCACCAGGGCAGCCACCTGCACCAGCAGCGGGCTGTCACTGGGCTTGAGCAGCTCGGTGTGGGACAGGTTGGCCGATGAGCTGTTGTCGCGCAGCGCCAGCGTGCTGAAGTGCGCCACCAGGCCATCGACCAGCGGACGCGGCAGCGTGGCCGGCGCGCGCAGAAACGGCGTGGGAAAGAGACCGATGACTTCGTCCATGGGATGGTTTCGAGCAAATCGATTGAGGGAATGCCTGGTCAGCTGAAGATCGTCACCACCCGCAGCCACGACCAGTAGGCGGCCACCGAACCGATGCCGTACAGCGTGAGGGTGCGGGCCAGCGCCAATTGCCTCGCTTGTGGCCAGCGCGACGCCGCACGCCACAGTGCCCAGGCGGCGGCCACCGTCAGCAGCTGGCCAAGCTCGACGCCGACGTTGAAGCTCAGCAGCGCCACCAGCAGGTGGTTTTCGGGCAGTCCGATGACTTTCAGCGCGCCCGCAAAACCCAGGCCGTGCACCAGGCCGAACAAAAACGCCACCAGCGCCGGCCAGCGCCGCGCCAGCGTTTGCCGCCGGTGCAGGGCCTCAGCGGCCACCAGCACGATCGACAGCGCGATGGTGGCCTCCACCGGCGGGGGCCGCAGCACCAGCCAGCCCAGCGCGCTGCTGGCCAGCGTCAGGCTGTGGGCCAGCGTGAAGGCCGAGATCGTCCACATCAGGCGCTGGTTGAAGCCCACCAGGAACAGCAGGCCGATCACGAACAGCAGGTGGTCGATGCCCGACAGGATGTGCGCCACGCCCAGCAGCGTGTAGGCGCGGGCGATCTCGCCCATGCCGCGCTGGTCATCGGCCGCGCCGTACAACTGCACCGTGGGCTGGCCCGAGGTGATGGTGTAGACCCGCGATTGGCCATCCAGCCAGAACACCTTGACCATCGCCGCCGAATAGCGTTTGCCCACGCCCTGGATGGCCAGCGTGCCCTGCAGGCCGGCATCGCCGCAGTGCAGCAGGTTGGCCTCGGCGCGGCAGGCCTCGGGCCAGACGGGGGCCAGGTCTTCGCTGGCTGGGCGCTTTTCGGTGGCCGCCCACTGCCAGATGAATTCGCCGCGCGCAGTTTCGCGCAGCTGCATCTCGGCCATGCTCAGCTCATGCGCTCCGGCCGCCGGTGACAGCAGCGCCAACGCCGCCAGCAGCGTGATCGGCAGCCAACGAAGGTATCTGCGCAGACCGCCGGTCATTTAGCCGCCGCCTCGGTCTTCACGGTGTCGGTCTTCACGGTGTACTTGAGAGCCAGCGCACGCACCGCGGCGCTGCGCTGCTCGGCCATCACGGCATCGGTCCAGTCTTGCAGCACCACATTGCGGAGCGGCCCGAAGGCCGCCGGCCTTGGCGGCGTGGTTGCATCAAGCCGCACTGCGCGCCAGCCCTCGCGGCTGCGCTGGGCCCGCCATTCACCCGGCGGTGAGGCTTCCAGCGCCTGGGTGAACTCGGGCCCGTAGCTTTGCAGCAGGTTGGCGTGCGGCCGGCCCTTGAACACCCGCAGCGCCGCTTTGGCATCGCCCGGCGTGCCGGCATTCAGGGCTTCGGCGAAGGCGCGTACCGCGGCCTCGCTGGTGTCGCCCGCCAACACCGCTTCCTGGAAGTCGTAGCGCGCGGGTTCATCGTATTTCGAGCGGCGGGATTCGAACCAGGCCTGCAGCAGCTTGTCGTCGTAGGGCGGCAACTTGACGTTGGCGTCGACCACGCTCAGCGCCTTGAAGATCACCCGCTCGCGGATGGCGGTGTCGCCCTTGTCGACCTGCAACACCAGGCCTTCGCGGTAGAGCACCTCGTTGCCGAGCCAGACCTGCCGCAGTGCGGCCAGTTCGGTGGGGTTGGGGTCTTGGCCGCGCGCGGCCTTGAACACCTGGCGGGCCTCGGCGTCCACCTCGGCGCCCACCACGATCGTGCGGGGGTCGTCGGTGCGGCTGACCAGAAAGTGGTCGGCCACAAACAGCAGCCCGCCCAGCAGCATGAAGTGCAGCAGGGGTTCACGCAGCCCGGTCGGCCAGGCGAGGCCGCGCCGGGCGGGGCTGGCGCCGGCTGGGTTGAGGGGGGTGACGTTGGCGTGGGGCAGCGATGGGGGCATGGGGCTTGGCAAGGACAACTGAAACGGAAAAAGCGCCACGCGGTGCCGCGTGGCGCTTGGGGTGCACAACCCGAAGGATTTACTTGACGCCGGCGACCACGGTCGAGCCGCTCACCTCGATGTAGATCGGGTTGCTGTAGAACCACAGGTCAGCCCAGGCCGCCACGTCATAGGCCACCATCTTCTGGCCAGCCACCACCGGCAGGTGCGCCGGGCAGCCGTCGATGGCGCTGCCGGTCAGCACAGTGCCCACGGTGGTGCAAGGCATCTTCAGCTTGGTGGTGTCGCGGGCGTTGGTGAACATGTCCGTCAGCGGGTTGCCAGCGGTATCGGTCTCGAACGGCACGGCGGCCGGCAGGTTGCTGCCGCGCAGGCGCACGTACTGCGATGCGGCCACTGCCGGGATGCGGTAGCTCATCTTCAGGAACGCGGTGTTGTCCACGCCGGAGTTGACCGTCGCCCAGGGCGAAGAACCGTTGCTGGCGAAGGTCTTGACGACGGTGGCCGACAGGTTCTTGGCCGCCGCCGGCACCACCGCATCGCTGACCAGCGCGGTCGTGCCGTCGGTCTTCAACCAGGCGGTGTTGGTGGGCCACTGTCCGGCGAAGTCGGCCGAGCCGGGCTTCTTGTAGCCAGTGACCAAACCGCGGACCACGTCGATGTGGTCCAGCACCGGCTGGTTCAACGGCTGGGTCACGCCGATCTGCAGCAGCGACGGGTTGGCGAAGGTGTAGGGCGAGTAGTTGCTGCCTGCCGGATCACGCACCACGATCGCCACCACGATCTCGGCACCTGGGCGCACCACCAGCTTTTCACCCATCGTGGCGCAACCGGCCGTGTCGGTGTCGGTGTTGTTGGTGGCGGCGGCCACGGCCAGGGCTTCCACCGCGGCGTTGCTGCGCTTGGCGATGCCCGGGTAGGACGCGCAGGCGATGAACGACAGGCGGTCGATCAACTGGCCGCTGGCGGCAAAGTTGTTGCCGGTGCGCAGGCCGTCGACGATGGCCTGCGGGTTCAGCTTGGCGCTGCGCACCATGGTGTAGTTGCGCTGGTACTCACCCGGGTAGAAGTCTTGCGTAGTGCGGCGGTCATCGGGGCCGAAGGAGCCGCGGTTGTGCCAGTCGGAGCTGGCAAAGAACCAGAAGTTGCGGCCTTCGCCCAGCAGCGCGTCCCACACACCGCCCACCACGGCGCCGTAGACGCCGGTGCCGCCGTAGGTGGTGCCGCCGGCTGAGTCGGTCAACACGCCGTTGATGGTCTGGCGCAGCGGCCGGTATTCACCGCGGTCGCCCGATGCGCCGTGGCCCGGCTGGCTTTCCATGCCGAACGCCACCATCGGTGCGGCGTTGTTGAAGTTGCGCAGGTGCTCGACGTTGAAGCCGTTGTTGCCGTTCGGGTTGAACGGGCCGGCGCGCTCCAGGTGCGCAGGCACGTAGTAACTGCCGTTGGGGTGGTTTTCAGCCATCCATTTCAGCGCTTCGACCGTCTTCTGGTGGCCGCGCTCGCCGATGCCGGTGGCGCTGCCGCTCTGGATCAGCTTTTGGCCGGTGGCGTTCCAGCTGGGATCCGCGGCGTTCAGGCTGCCGGTGACCGAACAGTCCCAGTTGTTGCCGGTGGCCGAGCCGGTGATGTTGCCGCGGCTGGTGTCGGTGTCGCCACGGTCAAAGCAGTAGGACCACTTGGCCAACGCGCTGGCGTTGCCCTGGGCGACGTAGCCGCCCAGCGGCACGTAGCCGGCCACGGTCAACGGTACGGCGCTGGCCGCGGATGCGGGCATTTGACCGGTGATCACGCTCATCGAGGTGTGCTCATGGCCCGCCACCACCGATTCCAGGCCGAGGAACAGCGGCACGTTCTTGGCCAGGGCCTGGCTTTCCATCACCAGGTACTGCACTTCCTGCAGGGCCTGCCAGCGCCACATGTTGCCGCTGCCACCCACGCCGCCGCCAACGCCCTTGAGCTTGTCTGCGCCGATGCTGTTGGTCCAGGTGGTGGTCGGGCCCTGGCCGGCGACGAAGGGATAGCTCGGCGTGCTCAGGCTGTCATCTTCAACCAGCGAGCAATTGCGGCTGCCGCTGCCGCCGTGGCCGGCTTGCACGAACCAGTCGAGGCCGAAATTGCCGTCCGATTTGTCGGTGGACTTCTTGACCAGCTTCTGCATCGAGATCGAGCCGTCCGAGCAGGTGGTGTGGTTGTGGAAGTCGCCGGTCACGTATTTGCCGGGGGTCTTGCCACCCGCGGTGGCCGCCGTGGGCGCGGCAACCAGGGTGAGGGCACTGATGGCCGCCACCGCCGCGATGGCGATCGGGCTCTTGCTGATATTGAGTTTCATGAACACTGCTCCTGAAAGGGTTTGGTTTGCGGCTGGATACTAAAAACCAGCCATGACTGCGGCATGACGGCCAGGGGGCTCGCCATAGTCCGTTTTGATGCAGAAAACTATTTAACTGAAACGCAGGCGCTCGAAATCGACGGTCAGCGTGGCGTCAAGCGCGCCACCCTGTTCGAATATCAGGCGCAGGGGGTAACTTCTGGCAGCTTCAAGCGGGTGCTTCAAGCCCACCAGCCGGATGTGCAGGCCGGCTTCGCTGAGCACCGTGCTCTGGCCTGACGGGATCAACAGGGCCAGCCCGGGCGGCGCGCCCAGGCCGGCCAGTTCAGCGCCGGTGGCCACCGGGGTTTCCACCCCGATCAGCCGGTCGGCCTGGGTCACCTCGTCAAAGCTCATGCACAGCACCGCAGAGGTGGCGTTTTCGGCGGTGGCCCGCGTCCAGGGGTGCAGCACCCGCAGCGTGGACGAAAAATATTCACAGGC
>JAYVSX010000009.1:0-4368 GCA_043774975.1 Rubrivivax sp. | reverse complement strand
ACCAGGCAACAACGGCGTGGCGGCGATCTGCGGAAAGGTTTCCTGCGCCTCATCCGGCTCTGCCGGACGAATGCGCACGCGCACGTCGTACCAGCCGGCCTGGCCGGTGATGGGGTCGGAATTGCTGATCACGCCGCGGGTGTTGGCGCCTTGCCCTTTTTCACCGAACGGCAGCTCTTCGCTGATCAGGTGGTTGAGCAAGAAGCCCTTGCGCGATTCGTCACTGCCGGGGGCCAGTTGCCAGGCGCCGTCGGCCTTGCCAATCGCGTTCCAGGTCCACACGGTGCCGGGCTCCACCGCTTCGCTGTAGCGCAGCATGCAGCGCACCTTGCCCCATTGGCTTTCGACCCAGCACCAGCCGCCGTCGGCGATGCCGGCCGCCTGCGCGGTGAGCGGGTTGACGTGCAGGTAGTTGTGGCTGTGGATCTGGCGCAGCCAGGCGTTTTGCGAGTCCCACGAGTGGTACATGGCCATCGGCCGCTGGGTGATGGCGTTCAGCGGGTAGGCGGCCAGGTCGGTGCAGCCTTCTTCCAGCGGCGGGTACCAAAAGGGCAGCGGGTCGAAGTAGGTGTTGATGCGTTCGCGCAAATGCTCGGGCGGCTGGCGGCCGTGGGTCTTGCCCTGCGCGGCCAGCCGAAAGCTCTGCAGCGTGTCGGAGTACAGCGCCAGCTGGATCGGGTCGTTCTTCTGGCGCCAGCCCTTTTCCTTGGCGAAGTCCAGGTAGGCGCGGTTCCAGTTGCGCATGTAGTGCATGTCGGCTGGCAGGTGCTGCTGGAAGACGCAGTTGTTCTTGGCGTACATCTCCCACTGCTTGGGGTTGGGCGCGCCACGCAGGTGCTGGGTGCCGTCCACGCCGCGCCAACCCATCAAGAAGCCAATGCCGGGCTGGGGCTCAAAGCGCACCACAAAGTCGGGGTAGTCCTTGAACTTGCGCTCGCCTTCGGCCGTGGTGAAGGCCGGGAACTTCAGGCGCGAAGCCAGTTCGATCAGCACCTCTTGAAACGGCTTGCACTGGCCCAGCGGTGGCACCACCGGCACGCGCACGCTGTCCACCGGGCCGTCAAATTCGCTGATCGGCCGGTCCAGCATGCTCATCACGTCGTGGCGTTCCAGGTAGGTGGTGTCGGGCAGCACCAGGTCGGCAAAGGCCACGGTTTCGCTTTGGAAGGCGTCGCACACCACCAGGAAGGGAATCTGGTACTCGCCGTCGCTGCCCTTTTGGTTGAGCATGTCGCGCACGGCCATGGTGTTCATGGTGCTGTTCCAGGCCATGTTGGCCATGAAGATCAGCAGCGTGTCGATGCGGTAGGGGTCGCCCTTGCTGGCGTTGCTGATGACGTTGTGCATCATGCCGTGCGCCGACAACGGGTGCTCCCACGAAAACGCGTGGTCGATGCGGATCGGGCTGCCGTCAGGGTAGACCGCCAGTTCATCCGGGTGGGCCGGAAACCCCAGCGGTGCACTGTTGAGCGGCGTGTTGGGCTTGATCAGGTCGGGGTCGTTGAAGGCGCGGTAGTTGGGCACGATGTGGCGCGGGTAGGGCGCCTTGTGCCGAAAGCCGCCGGGCGCGTCGATGGTGCCGAGCAGGCTCATCAAAACGGCCAGTGCGCGCACCGTCTGAAAGCCGTTGCTGTGCGCTGCCAGGCCGCGCATGGCGTGAAAGGCCACCGGGCGGGCCTGCGTGGTGGCGTGCTGTTTTCCCCAGGCGTCAACCCAGGGCACCGGTACGTCAAAGGCTTGTTTCAGCGCGGTGTCGCCCAACTCGCGCGCCAGCGCGCGGATGCGCTGGGCGTCGATGCCGGTGATGGCCGAAGCCCACTCGGGCGTGCACGGTGCCACGCGGTCGCGCAAGAGCTGGAACGACGGCGCTACGCGGGTGCCGTCGGGCAGTGTGTAGTGGCCTTCCAGCGCGGGCTGGCAGCCTTGCGCAATGCCTTCGGGGTAGGCGGCCTTGACGGCGCCGCTGCTCAAGTCCCAGATCAGCTTGTTGTGCGGGTTGCGGCCGTCGCCGGGCGGGCCCTTGTCGGCCAATGCGACGGGGTCGGCGTCAAAGGCAAACAGGCCTTCGCGGTGGCCAACGTCCAGCACCACCAGCTGCGGCGCGTTGGTGTAGCGCTGCAAGAAGGGGCGGTCGATCAGGTCTTGCGCGATCAGCTCGTGCATCAGCGCCATGAACAGCGCGCCGTCGGTGCCCGGCTTGATGGGTATCCACTCGTCGGCAATCGCCGAGTAGCCGGTGCGCACCGGGTTGATGCTGATGAAGCGGCCACCGTCGCGCTTGAACTTGCTGATCGCAATCTTCATCGGATTGCTGTGGTGGTCTTCGGCGGTGCCGATCATCACAAACAGCTTGGCGCGGTCCAGGTCGGGGCCACCAAATTCCCAGAACGACCCACCCACGGTGTAGATCATGCCGGCGGCCATGTTGACGCTGCAAAAACCCCCGTGTGCGGCGTAATTGGGCGTGCCGAACTGGCGGGCAAACAGGCCGGTCAGGGCCTGCATCTGGTCGCGGCCGCTGAAGAAGGCGAACTTCTTGGGGTCGGTGCTGCGAATGTGCTGCAGCCGGTCGGTCAGGATCTGAAAGGTGCGTTCCCACGAGATGGGCTCAAATTCACCGGCGCCGCGTTCGCTGTCGGCCTTGCGCAGCAGTGGTTGTGTCAGCCGCGCCGGCGACACCTGTTTCATGATGCCCGAGGCGCCCTTGGCGCAGATCACGCCCTTGTTCAGCGGGTGCTCGGGGTTGCCGTCGATGTAGCGCACTTCGCCGTCGCGCAGGTGCACCCGGATGCCGCAGCGGCAGGCGCACATGTAGCAGGTGGTGCACTTGACTTCGGTGCTGGCGCCAGCGGCCGGGTTGGCCGTGGGGTTGTGCAGGGGTACGTCAGCCATGGGGGTGCTGGAGCTTGGGGGCCGGAGCTTGGGTGCGCGCATGCTACTGGTGCGGCGCAGATCGAAAAAGCCCAGAATACCGTTCATGCAGATCGGTAAATCAGATCAGTCGAACCCGGCCAACGGGCCCGGTGGCCGCTTGCGCCTGACGCTCAAGCAGGTCGAAGTGTTTGTGGCCACCGCCCGCAGTGGCAGCACGCGCGCCGCCGCCGACCGGGTGGCGCGTTCGCAATCAGCGGCCAGCACCGCGCTGGCCGACCTGGAAGCCGTGCTCGAGACGCAGCTGTTCGACCGCCTGGGCCGCCGCCTGGTGCTGAACGAAAACGGCCTGGCCTTTCTGCCCCGCGCCCAGGCTCTGTTGGAAGCGGCCGAGTCGGCCCAGGCCCTGTTCACCGCCGAACACGCTGCGCCCTTGCGCCTGGCTGCCAGCTTCACCATCGGTGAGTACCTGCTGCCCGAACTGATCGCCCGCTGGACCGCCCAGCACCCCGCTTGCCGCGTGCAACTGCGCATTGCCAACACGCGCGAGGTGATTGATGCGGTCACCACTTTCCAGGCCGACGTGGGTTTCATTGAAGGCCCGCAAAGCCACCCCGAAGTGCGTGTGCGCCCCTGGCTGATGGACGACATGGTGGTGGTGGCCGCCCCCGGCCACGCCTTGGCCGCGGGTGTGGCCACACGGCGCCAACTGGCCGACGCAACCTGGGTCTTGCGTGAACCCGGCTCGGGCACGCGGCAGGTCACCGACAGCTGGCTGACCGAACACTTGCAACATGTGAACGTGGGCTTCGAGCTGGGCAGCACCGAAGCCATCAAGCAGGTGGTGGCGGCGGGCACGGGGCTGGGTTGCCTGTCGCGCCACGCGGTGGCCCAAGCCTTGGCCGACCGGCATTTGGTGGCGCTGCGCACACGCCTGCCAGCGGCCCGGCGGCGGCTGGCCACGGTGGTGCACCGCAGCCGTGAATTGGGCGCCACGACGCGGGACTTTTTGCGCCATTGCAAGGCGCAGGCTTGACGGCGCCATCGCCATGATATCCAGACTTGCTCAAAAGACTGGATAAACATAAGGGGTATCTTTTTAGCACCAGTTGAGCCACAAGAACTGGATGCCCATCCAGTTATCCTACCCTTGCTTCTTAGGCTTGGATAGTGGCTTGACGACGCTGTCGTAGGTCACCGGTTCGGTGACGACGGCTTGCTGCAGCAGCCGGTAGAACAGCATGCCGCGCGAGCCTGACGTGCGGCGGTTGAAGCGGAACACGAACTCGTCCAGGTAGGCGTCCAGATGCCCCGGCTGGACCGATCCATGGTGCGTTCCAAGAGTCCAGCGCTTGACCAGCGAAGCCACCCGGTGCACACCGGTCATCGACACATGGGGGCCCCTCGTCGTTTCGTGTGGAAGCCAACACTCAGAATGGCTGGTCGTCGTCGAGCCCGGTGGGCATGTGGGCAGGCTGCAATTGAGCCTGTCCACAT
>JAYVSX010000008.1:0-64158 GCA_043774975.1 Rubrivivax sp. | reverse complement strand
CCGGCCTTTTGTCCCATAGCTATGGCTATGGGCCTGCAAGCCCGGCAAAAACTGTCCTCGCTGGGGCCAAATTTCGCTTCGACGCCCCAAGTCCGACAGACTCCCAGACTGCGGTCCATGCTCAGCACGCGCATCGACTGGAGCCAGCTCTGGCACCCCGGCCCCAAACGCGCTTTCAGCGCTGACGAAATGGCCGCTGCCGGCAGCGAAGGCCCCAGCCCGACCTTGCTGGCCATGGGGGGCATCAACCTGGCCCTCATCGCCTTTTTGTTCTTGCAAGTGGCCCCGGCCTCAGAAACGGCGCGGCTGTTGGGCTTGATGGTGCCGCGGACCCTGGCTGGCTTGGCCGGCGCGCGCTGGCTGTGGTGGCGTCCTTGGCGCGGGCCGCTGATGCTGACCACACTGGCGGGTCTGGCGCTGACGGTGCTGATGGTGTTGGGCCTGCGCTGGCGCCTGCCCGACCGGGAAGATCGCGCTTGGCTCACCATCGTGGTGGTGGCCTGGGGTTCGACCACCCCGGTGTTGCTGTGGTTCCTGGTGGTCTGGCGTGCCCACCAGATTGAGTCGCGCCTGCGCGAGCAGGCCGAACGCAAAAAGGCCATCGAAATGGCCCGCCGGCTGGCTGCTGCGCAGATGGAACCGCACTTTCTGTTCAACACCTTGGCCTCCTTGCAACACTGGGTGGCCACCAAAGACGACCGCGCCGCGCCTTTGCTGGCCGCACTAACGGGTTACTTGCGTGCCACGCTGCCGATGTTCAAGCGGCCGACCCTGGCGCTGCACGAGGAACTGCTGGCGGTCGAGCGCTACTTGCAAGTGATGCTGGCCCGCATGGGCCAGCGCTTGGCGTGGCAGATCGACCTTGCACCGGCGTTGCGCGACTTGCCGCTGCCACCGGGCGTTTTGCTGACCTTGGTGGAAAACGCCATCCTGCACGGCCTGGAGCCCCAACTGGCTGGCGGCGAAGTACGCCTGAGCGCGCAAATCCAGGGCCACCAGGCTCACATCGACGTGGTGGACAACGGTCTGGGTCTGGGTGACGGTGCCGCCGAAGGCGTGGGGCTGAGCAACGTTCGCCAGCGCCTGCTTTGGGCCTGCGGCGACGCCGCACAGCTGGTGCTGCAGGCCGCACCCCAGCAGGGCGCCTGGGCTCACCTTGAACTGCCGCTTCCAAGGACCTGACCATGACCCGCGTGCTGATTGCCGACGACGAAGAGGCCCCCCGTGAGCAGCTGCGCTCGGCCCTGAACAAGGCTTGGCCAGCGGCCCAGCTTGTGGCCAGTGCGGTCAACGGCGCCGACGCCTGGGACAGCTTCCTGGAGTTTGAACCCGAGGTTTGCTTCTTGGACATCCGCATGCCGGGGCTGAGCGGCATCGACGTGGCACGCCGCATCGGCGGCCAGGCTCAGGTGGTCTTTGTCACCGTACTTGACGACCACGCGCTGGCGGCCTTTGACGCCGGCGCGGTGGACTACCTGCTCAAGCCCGTCGACGCCGAACGCCTGGCCCAAACGGTGGCGCGTTTGCAGTCCCGCTTGGCTGTGGCCCAAGCCCTGCCTGCGCCCGACCTGCATGCACCTGACCTGCCGGCGTCTGACCTGCCGAAGGCCGACCTTCAGTCACTGCTGCAACAGCTCTCCAAGCAGGCTCGGCGGCCGCCGAATCTGAGTGTGTTGCAAGCAGCTGTTTTGGCAGGTGCACCGTTCGATCATCGTCAACCACCGCCACGTGGCTGCGGCGGTGCGTGTGGACGAAGGACACATGCACCTGACGCTCAGGGGCAGGCCCGAAACCCTGCCGATTTCTCGCCACTTTCAGGGCCTGTTCAAGGGTCAGTAACTAAGGGGCAGCCGTTGCGGCGCGGGTAGGATCGGTCCACTTCCAGACCATCGTCTAGCCATGCCCGCGATCCCCGTTCCCCGCTTCGACCAGTTCTACCGCCACCTCGAACTCACCCGACTGTTGCAGGACTATGCGACAGCTGCGCCCCAACTGGTTAGCCTGCGCAGCATCGGCAAGAGCCATCAGGGACGCGACATCTGGTTGTTGGTCTTGACCAACCCCGACACGGGCGCAGACACCGACAAGCCCGCGTTCTGGGTCGACGGCAACATCCACGCCGCCGAGCTGACCGCCAGCACCGCCTGCCTGTACTGGTTGCACCAACTGGTCAGCGGCTATCTGGCAGGCGACGTGCAAGCGGTGCAGCTGCTCGACACCCGCGTGGTCTACATGGCGCCGCGGCTCAACCCCGACGGCGCCGAGCTGGCACTGGCCGACAAACCGCGCCACATCCGCTCGTCAACACGCCCCTACCCCTTTGACGAAGAGCCCGTGGAAGGCCTGACCATCGAGGACGTGGACGGCGACGGCCGCATGCTGAGCATGCGCATTGCCGATCCACACGGCCCCTACAAGAAGCACCCCCTGGAGCCGCGCTTGATGGTGGCGCGTGAGCCCGGCGAGTTTGGCGGTGACTACTACCGACTGATCCCTGAAGGTACGCTGACGAACTTCGACGGGTTCAGGATCAGCGTCAACCGCGACCGCGAAGGGCTGGACCTGAACCGCAACTTCCCGTCCAACTGGCGCCAGGAATTCCAGCAGCAGGGCGCTGGCCCCTACCCTGCCAGCGAACCCGAGGTGCGGGCGATGGTGGACTTTGTGGTGCAGCACCCCAACATCGGTGCGGCCGTCAGCTTTCACACCCACAGCGGCGTCATCCTGCGGCCCATGGGCTCGCAAAGCGACGACGACATGACGCCCGAAGACCTGTGGCTGTACAAGCGCTTGTCGGACATCGGCGCCAAGCTCACCGGCTACCCAGCCATCAGCATCTGGCACGACTTCAAGTACCACCCCAAGGAGCTGGTCACCGGCACCCAGGACTGGCTTTATGAACATCTGGGCGCGCTGTTTTGGACGGTGGAAATCTGGGCCCCGAACAAGGAAGCCGGCATCAACGACTACAAGTGGATCGAGTGGTACCGCGACCACCCCGTTGAAGACGATCTGAAGCTGCTGAAGTGGAGCGATGAACAGTGCGCCGGTCAAGCCCACGTGGACTGGTACGCCTACCGCCACCCGCAGCTGGGCATGGTGGAATTGGGCGGCTGGGACCGCATGAACTACTGGCGCAACCCGCCACCCCACTTGCGCGAGCGCGAAGCCGCGCGCTTTCCGGCCTGGCTGATGCAGATCGGTCTGAGTCTGCCCAAGCTCGAGGTCTTGCGCGCCGAGGTCAGGTCGCTCGGCGAAGACACCTGGCGGATTCGTTTTGCGGTGGCCAACAGCGGCTACTTGCCGGCCTACGTCACCAAGCGCGCACTCGAACGGAAAACCGCGCGCGGCACCGTCTTCAACATCCACCTGCCCGCTGGCACCAGCCTGGTCACCGGCAAAGAGCGGGTGGAAGCCGATCACCTGGAAGGCCATGCGCCCAAGGCCAGCCTGCAGGCGTTTTTGCCCAACCGTGCTATCACCGGCGACCGCGCCGTGGCCGAGTGGGTGGTGCGCGGTGCGCGCGGCACCGCCATCGCACTGACCGCCAGCGCCGACCGCGCCGGCACCGTGCGCACCGAAGTCACGCTGGACTGAGAGCTTGCCCGCTCATTCACCGTCTCCTGACTCAAGACCTGCTCCCGCCGCCTTGGACGACTTTTCATCCCTGTTCGAGTTCTTGCCCATAGGCGCCTACCGTTCATCGCCCGGTGGGCGACAGCTGCGCGCCAATCCTGCGTTGGTGCACCTCAATGGCTTCACCTCAGAGGCCGAGCAATTGAAGTGGGTCGACGACATCGGTGTCGGTTGGTATGTGGAGCCGGGCCGCCGGGCCGAGTTTGTGTCGCTGCTGGAACGCGACGACCATGTGCGAGGCTTCG
Source organism: Rubrivivax sp. (assembly GCA_043774975.1). Classification (GTDB taxonomy): domain Bacteria; phylum Pseudomonadota; class Gammaproteobacteria; order Burkholderiales; family Burkholderiaceae_C; genus Rubrivivax. Next base: position 60,277 of record JAYVSX010000008.1, on the reverse strand, counting down.
AGTCCGAGGTTTACCGCTACCGTACCCGGGAGCGAATCTGGATCAGCGAAAACGCCCTCGTGGTGCGCAACCCGGACGGCACGGTTCGCTACTACGAAGGCACGGTGGAAGAAATCACCGACCGCGTCAAGGCGCGACAAGAACTGGCCCGCAGCCGCGAAGAGTTGCGCCAGATCGTCGACTTGGTCCCCGGCATGGTGTACCGGGTGATCATCCTGCCCAACGGCGACCGCCGCGCCAGCTTTGTCAGCGCGGGTGTGCGTGAATTGTTCGAACTTGATCCCATCGACATCCTGCGCGACGGCAGGCTGATGCACCGCTTGCGCCACGTCGACGATCGGCCGGCCGTTGAAGCCGCCACCACCGCCGCTGCCCAGGCCGAGCGGCCGCTGCAGCTGGAATACCGCGTGGTGCTGGCCAGTGGCCGCGAAAAGTGGGTGCATGTTGTCAGCGCGTCGGCTCCGCCGGAAGGTGAGCACCGCGTGCGGGTGGGCATGGCTTTCGACATCACACCCCGCAAGCTGGCCGAACAGGCCCTGAAGGACAACAGTGAGCTGTGGAAGCGTGCCCTGGAGAGCACGGGCGACGGGGTCTGGGACTGGCACGTGCAAGAAGGCGTGGAAATCTTCAGCCCCGCATGCCGCGCGCTTTTTGGCTACAGCCTGGAAGAAATGCCCGACCGGCCCGATGCGCTGGACGGCCGAACCCACCCAGACGACCTGCCGCGCATGCACGCCGACCGAGAAGCGCACTTCGCGGGGCAGGCTGCCACCTACGTCAACGAACACCGGGTCCGTTGCAAGGACGGCCAGTGGAAATGGGTGCTGTCACGCGGCATCGTGATCAGCCGAGACGCCCAGGGCAAGCCTTTGCGCATGATCGGCACCCACACCGACATCACGCACCACAAACAAGCCGAAGCGCTGCGCCAGGACCGTGACCGGGCTGCGGCCGCCGACCTGGCGAAGTCGCAGTTTTTGTCACGCGTCAGCCACGAACTGCGAACGCCGCTCAACGCCATTCTGGGCTTTGCACAACTGCTGGAGCTGGAACCCGGCGCGGGCCAGCGACAGGTCAACTGGAACCACCACATCCTGGCCAGCGGGCGCCATCTCTTGTCCCTGGTTGACGACATCCTGGACCTGAGCAGCATCGAGACCGGCCAGCTGGCCATGAACCTGGAACCCGTGGCACTGCGCGGTGTGCTCCAGGCTGCCTGGACGATGTTGGCAGCCCAGGCTCAGGCCCAGCAATTGACACTGCACAACGACGTTCAGGCCGACTCGACCGCCAGCGTCCTGGCCGACCCCAAACGGCTCAAGCAGGTGGTGAGCAACCTGCTGTCCAATGCCATCAAGTACAACAGACCCGGTGGCTGGGTTCGCCTGTCGGTGTTGCGCACAGGGCCTGAGCTGGCACTGCAGGTGACCGACAGTGGCCGCGGCATGGACGGCAGTCAACTGCAACGGTTGTTCAACCCCTTCGACCGCCTGGGCGCAGAACGCGGCCCGATCACCGGAACCGGCTTGGGACTGGCCCTGTCGCGTCAGTTGGTGCAGGCCATGGGCGGGCGCATCGAGGTGCAAAGCCAGCCTGCTGAAGGCAGCACCTTCACGGTTGTTCTGCCGGCAGCCTGATGTCTGGGGCTGCGCGTTTTGGGGCGTGACCCAGCCGCCAAGCAGGGATGTCCGCCCGCTCAGCTCAGCTCATTTCAGCGAAACTCATTTCAGCTCAGCTCAGCGACGTTCGAACCTGAAAACCGCCACGCTGGCCAACAGATTGGGCCAGCGCCGCACCACACGCCCAGCTTGCAAACCAAAGCTGTCGCTGACCGCCAGGCCACAGGTGGCCGCGAGCACCTCGAAGTCGGCAAAGGTGCCGACGCGGATGTTGGGCGTGTCGTACCTCTGATACGGCAGCGCCCGCGTCACCGGCATGCGCCCGGTCAGCACATGCAGCCGGTTGGGCCAGTGCGCAAAGTTGGGAAACGCGACGATGCCGATGCGCCCGACCCGCGCCGTCTCTTTGAGCATGCGCTCGGTGTTGCGCAGGTGTTGCAGCGTGTCGACCTGCAGCACCACGTCAAAGCTGGCGTCGTCAAACAGCGCCAGTCCTTCTTCCAGGTTGAGCTGAATCACATTGACACCGCGCTGCACACAGGCATGGACGTTGGCGTCGTCAATCTCGATGCCGTAGCCACTGCAGCCCTTGTGCTGCTGCAACCAGGCCAGCATTTCGCCACTGCCGCAGCCCAGGTCCAGCACGCGGCTGCCGGCCGGCACCAGGTCGGCAATCAGCTCCAGGTCTTTGCGTTCGCTCATGGTCGAGCCTGGGTTGGCTGAAGCTGGCCGTCCCGCACGGGGGGCGAGGTCTGCAGCGCAGCCACACTTCCTGGGGCTGGGTTGAATTCGGCCGCTACCCGGTTGAAGTAGGCACGCATCACGGCGTGGTAACGCGGGTCGTCGAGCAAGAAGGCATCGTGCCCATGTGGCGCGTCGATCTCGGCATAGCTGACGTTGAGCTGGTTGTCGACCAAAGCCTTGACGATTTCGCGGCTGCGGCCAGGCGAAAACCGCCAGTCGGTGGTGAAGCTCACCAACAAGAAGCGTTTGTCGCGCGCCGCCTCGAAAGCACGGGTCAGGCTGCCGCCATGGGCTTTGGCGGGGTCAAAGTAGTCCAGCGCGCGGGTGATCAACAAGTAGGTGTTGGCGTCGAAGTACTCGCTGAACTTGTCGCCCTGGTGGCGCAGGTAGCTCTCGATCTGAAATTCAATGTCTTGCGTGGTGTAGCCCAGCACGCCACCCGGCCCGCTGCGCAGTTCGCGGCCAAACTTGGCCTCCATCGCGTCGTCGCTCAGATAGGTGATGTGGCCGATCATGCGGGCCACGCGCAAACCGCGTTTGGGCAAGGTGCCCTGAGACAGGTAGTGGCCGCCGTGGAAGTCGGGGTCGGTGACGATGGCTCGGCGGGCCACTTCGTTGAAGGCGATGTTCTGCGCGCTCAGGCTGGGCGCCGTGGCCACGGCCACACAGTGGCGCAGGCGCTGCGGATGGCGCAGGGTCCAGTCCAGGGCCTGCATGCCGCCCAGGCTGCCACCCAGCACCGCGGCCAGCTGCTCGATGCCCAGGCGTTGCACCAAGCGCACCTGCGCGTCGACCCAGTCTTCCACCGTCACCACGGGGAAATCCGCACCGTAGATCTGGCCGGTGGCGGGGTTCAGATGGGTCGGGCCGGTGGAGCCAAAACAGGAACCCGGGTTGTTGACGCCGATGACAAAAAACCGGTTGGTATCCAGTGGTTTGCCCGGGCCCACCAGGTTGTCCCACCAGCCCAGGCTGCCGTCTTCATGTGTACCCGCCACGTGGTGGCTGGCGTTGAGCGCATGGCACACCAGCACGGCATTGCTGCGTTCGGCGTTGAGCTGGCCGTAGGTCTCGTAAGTCAGCTGATAGTCGGCCAGAACCGCGCCACTCTGCAGCGCCAAAGGCTCGCTGAAGTGCATCTGCTGGGGGGTGACGCGTCCGATCGGTGCCATATCCGGGAAGTGCAAGACCTCGGCGCCGCTTCAAGCCGCCACCGCTGAAAGGTGGCACCTGTTTAGCGGCATTTGTTAAGCGCCCGCAAGCCGGAGCAAATCAGCGCTGATGGAGAAAAAGTATACACAGCAGGCATCAGGCCCACCCACCTTGAGCTGACAGGAGCATTTGATGGCTTGGTTTGATGGATTCGAAGACCGGCGTCACACGGTAGGCGACGTGGAGGCGCGCGCCCGCACGGGTGGCAACCCTTTGGGGCCGCCACTGCTGCTGGTGCACGGATTTCCGCAATCCAGCGCCATGTGGCATCGCGTGGCCCTGCAGTTGGCGCCGCACTTTGCGCTGGTTCTGCCGGACCTGCGCGGCTATGGCGAGTCGGACAAGCCGGTGGGCGCCGTGGACCACGCCAACTACAGCAAACGCACCATGGCGCTCGACCTGCATGCCCTGATGCGCAGCCTGGGTCACGACCGTTACTTCGTTGCCGGCCATGACCGCGGTGCGCGGGTGGTGCACCGCCTGGCGCTGGACCAGCCGCAGGCCGTGCGGCGCCTGGCGGTGATCGACATCGTGCCGACCTTGGACATGTACGACGCCACCGACATGCGTTTTGCCAGCGCCTACTACCACTGGTTCTTCTTGATCCAGCCCACGCCGCATCCGGAGCGAATGATTGGTGCCGATCCTGCGGCTTACGCGAGCTGGAAGCTGGGCGGCTGGGGCTCGCTCGGTCACAAGTTCTACGAACCTGAAGCCCTGGCCGAGTACCTGCGCTGCTTCAGCCAGCCTGAAGCCGTGCACGGCGCCTGCGAGGACTACCGGGCCAGCGCCACCGTCGACCTGGAGCACGACCGGACATCCAGAAGGGACGGCCGCCAGGTGCGGTGCGACTTGCACGTGCTGTGGGGCACCCGCGGGGTGATCCACGCCCTGTTCGACCCGTTGACGCTGTGGCGCGCACAGTGCTCGGGGCGGGTCAGCGGGCTGGCCATGCCCGCCGGCCACTACCTGGCCGAAGAGCTTCCGCAAGAAACTTCTCAGCAGCTGCTGACCTTCTTCAGCGGCTGAACTGGTTGCGTTATATGGGTTAACTCGCAGCCACGGCAGACCCGCTGCCCGAATACGATCGCGGTCCCAGCAAAGCCCAGAAGGAACCACCCATGCACGAGTGGCTGCACAGGATCGACTCGTATTTTCCGGTCAGGCATACCGTTTGGTTGCTCAGCGCGGTGGGGACCCTGCTCTTTGCATTCACCTACATTGCCTTCGGCGTGGGTGGCGCTGCGGGCTTGGTGTGCCTGTTTCTGGTGGGCCTGGGTTGGCGCGACACCCACCAGCGCCGCCACTCGGTGCTGCGCAATTACCCGGTCATCGGGCACCTGCGCTTTTTGCTGGAGTTCATCCGGCCCGAGATCCGCCAGTATTTCATCGAGAGCGACCACGAAGCTGCGCCGTTTTCGCGCCAGCAACGCAGCTTGGTCTACCAACGCGCCAAGGGCGACGCCGACAAGCGGCCCTTTGGCACCCAGCTCGATGTCAACGCCATCGGCTACGAGTGGATCAACCACTCCATGGCGCCAACGGTGGTGGCTGGCCATGACTTTCGCTTGACCATCGGCGCGGGTGGCACCAGTTGCACCCAGCCCTACAGCGCCAGCGTGTTCAACATCTCGGCGATGAGCTTTGGTGCGCTCAGCGCCAACGCGGTGCTGGCCCTCAACGGCGGCGCCAAACGCGGCAACTTTGCCCATGACACCGGTGAAGGCTCGATCAGCCAGCACCACCGTGTGCATGGGGGCGACCTGATCTGGGAAATCGGCTCCGGTTACTTCGGTTGCCGCAACGACGACGGCAGCTTCTGCGAAGAGCGTTTCACCGCCAACGCGCTGGACCCGCAGGTGAAGATGATCGAGCTCAAGCTCAGCCAAGGCGCCAAGCCCGGCCATGGCGGCGTTTTGCCGGGCCCCAAGGTGACGCCGGAAATCGCCGCAGCGCGGGGTGTAGCCGTGGGCGTGGACTGCGTCAGCCCGGCCAGCCATGGGGCCTTCAAGACACCGGTGGAGATGATGCAGTTCATTGACCACCTGCGTCGCTTGTCGGGCGGAAAACCCACTGGCTTCAAGCTCTGCATCGGTCACCCGTGGGAATGGTTCGCCATTTGCAAGGCCATGCTCGACACCGGCATCCTGCCCGACTTCATCGTCGTCGACGGCGCTGAAGGCGGCACCGGGGCGGCGCCATTGGAGTTCACCGACCATGTGGGCGCCCCTTTGCAAGAAGGCCTGCTGCTGGTGCACAACACGCTGATGGGTCTGAACTTGCGCTCACGCATCAAGATCGGCTGCGCGGGCAAGGTGGTCAGCGCATTTGACATCGCACGCAACATGGCCCTCGGAGCCGACTGGTGCAACTCCGCGCGCGGCTTCATGTTTGCGCTGGGCTGCATTCAAGCCCAGACCTGCCACACCGGCAGTTGCCCCACCGGCGTGACCACCCAGGACCCGGTGCGCCAGCAGGCGCTGTGGGTGCCCACCAAGACCGAGCGGGTCTGGCGCTTCCACCAAAACACCTTGGCAGCACTGAAGGAACTGGTGCAGGCGGCGGGCCTGGACCACCCCAACCAGATCACGGCCGCCCACATCGTGCGGCGCATGGCCGACAACGACGTGCGCTTGCTGGCCAATCAGCTGTCGTTTGTGAAGCCGGGCGCCCTGCTAGCGGCGATGGACGACCGGGGCGAGTGGCCGCACAACGTCTTCAAGTTGTACTGGCCGCTGGCGCAGAGTGGCAGCTTTCAGGCCGTGAAGCCCCCCCTGACGGCCTCAGTTCCAGACTCAGTTTCGGCTTCAGTCCCGGCCTCAGTTTCGGCCTCAGTTCCGGCCTGAGTGCCGAAGGGCACGCTTCAAGCCACTGGCGGCGCGGTGTCAACAAAACTCGGACGTGCAGACAGCTTGTCGCAGAGCTTGTGCAGGTTGGGGTAGCTGGTGCGCCAGTCGATGTGCGCAAAGCGGAAGTCCAGATAGCCCAGCGCACTGCCCACCGCCACATCGGCCAGCGTGAAGGCATTGCCATGGCACCAGGGTTTTTCGCCCAGACCCTGGCTCATGCTCTGCAGCGCGGCATGCACGCGGCTCATCTGGCGGTCGATCCAGACCTGTGAGCGCTGCTGGGCGGTGCGCCCGGCCCAGGTGGCCTCCAGGCGCGCCAGGATGCTGGCGTCCAGCAAACCATCGGCCAGGGCCTCCCACGTGCGAACTTCGATGCGTTCACGCCCGCTGGGGGGAATGAGCTTGCCCACTGGGGACAGTGTGTCCAGGTATTCAACAATCACGCGCGAGTCAAAAACCGCCTCGCCGCCCTCCATCACCAAACAGGGCACCTTGCCGAGCGGGTTGCTTTTGAGGATGTGGTCCTGACCCCAGACGTCTTCCAGCTCCAGCTGGCAGTCGAGTTTTTTCTCGGCCATCACGATGCGCACTTTGCGCACGTAGGGGCTGGTGAGTGATCCGAGCAGTTTCATTTTTTGCGAGCCGAGCTCTTTCCCTGTGTCCGACCCATTCTAGCGATGGGGGCCGTGGCGGGTCGGCAGCACCTGTCGCGTGAAGTCCACGCGGCTCGGCCGACCCGGCAAGGACAATTCCGCCACCTGCGGTGCCATGCGCGACAGAACCCGCCCGCCGCGCACCACCAGCAGCCTGTGGGCGCGCAGGCGTATGGCCTCTTCGGGAGATGAAGCCTGCAGCAGCACAAAGTCGGCGCGGCAGCCCGGCTCCAGTCCGTAGCCGGTCAGCCCCATCACCTTGGCGGCGTTGACCGTGACCGCGTCAAAACACTGGCGTTGGCCTTGAACCGACGTCATCTGCGCCACGTGCAAGCCCATTGCCGCTACCTCCAGCATGTCACCTGAACCCAAGGCATACCAGGGGTCCATCACGCAGTCATGGCCAAAGGCCACGTTGACGCCCGCGGCCATCAACTCGGGCACACGGGTCATGCCGCGCCGCTTGGGGTAGCTGTCGTGACGACCCTGCAGTGTGATGTTGATCAAGGGGTTGGCCACGACGTGCACCTGGCTCTCTTGAATCAGCGGCAGCAGTTTGCTCACGTAGTAGTTGTCCATCGAATGCATCGAGGTCAGGTGGGAGCCGGTCACGCGGCCATTCAAGCCCAGGCGCTGCGTCTGGTAGACCAGGGATTCGATGTGACGCGACTGCGGATCGTCGCTCTCATCACAATGCATGTCGACCATCAGGCCGCGTTCAGCAGCCAATTCGCAGAGCAGGCGCACACTTTCCGCACCTTCAGCCATGGTGCGCTCGAAGTGTGGGATACCGCCCACCACATCCACGCCCAGGTCGAGCGCTTGAACCAAATTGCGCAGGGCACCCGGTGAGCGCAGCACGCCGTCTTGTGGGAAAGCCACCAACTGCAGGTCCAGGTAAGGCGCCACCTGGCGTTTAACCTGCAACAACGCGCGTACCGCCAGCAGCCGCTCATCGCACACATCCAAGTGCGACCGGATGGCCAGCAGGCCCCGTGCCACGGCCCAGTCGCAATACTGCAGCGCACGTTGGGCGATGGCCTCTTCGGTCAGCAAGGGCTTGAGTTCGCCCCACAAGGCGATGCCTTCAAGCAGCGTGCCACTGGCATTGATCCTGGGCAACCCGTGGCTGAGCGTCGCGTCCATGTGAAAGTGGGCGTCGACAAACGGTGGCGAGAGCAGCGCACCGTCGGCTTGTACTTCCGGCACACCGGGCGGCGCGGCCAGCGCGGGCGCCAGCGCTGCGATTCGGCCATTCAGGGCCAGCACATCCACGCCAGTGCGGCCATCTTGCAAAGTGGCGTTGCGAATCAGCAGGTCAGCTGGCATGGTGAGAAGTCCGTGGTCGGGTTTGCAGCATAAGTCCAGGCTGGCCTTAGGGTCTGCGGCCGCCTGATCAAGCATCAGGGGCGCTGGGGTTGCAATGCGTCACGAAGGCGCCCTGAACCTGACGCGGTGATGCGCTTGTCAGGCTGCAAAAACGGGAGCACACTGGGTTCAACGATCCTGCCTTCGGCGTTCTGCCAGTCATCCCTTCCCCCATTCCAAACCTACCGTTTCCCCCCGTGGTCGGCCACTTCACGGCCGGCCTTTCTTTCCCCTCGCAAAGGAGGTTCTGATGAACTTGACGATCAGCGGCCATCACCTGGAAGTTACCCCAGCCTTGAGAGAGTACGTTCTCACCAAGCTGGACCGCGTGACCAGGCACTTTGATCAGGTGGTCGACGTCACCGTGCTCTTGACGGTGGAAAAATTGAAGGAAAAGGAACGACGGCAGAAGGCCGAGGTGACGCTGCATGTGAAGGGCCGCGACATTTTTGTTGAGCAGTCTGCCGAAGACCTCTACGCCGCCATTGACCAGCTGATGGACAAGTTGGATCGGCAGGTGGTGCGCCACAAAGATCGGCTGCAAGACCACCACCACGTCTCGCCCAAGCGCGTAGCAGCCAGCACGCTGTAAATCGCTGCCACGCCAATGAACGGCCCCGAGGGGCCGTTTTGCATGGCCAGTCCCACAGGTCAATGGGTGTTGCTGCAGCGCCGCATGAGGCACAAAACCACCTGTTTTGGGGCTTTGGTCTGGACTTTGGGCGCCTGGGTTGTGGGCGCTCAGGCGGTTGCTATCATGCCCGGCTCAAGAAACACCTTCGTTCGCATCATGGCCCGTCGGCCTGAGCGCGATGAGGAATGGTCCCATGAACCGACTTGCCGCCATCCTGCCTGCCAGCAACGTGCTGGTGAACGTTGATGCGACCAGCAAAAAGCGCGTCTTCGAGCAGGCGGGTTTGCTGTTCGAAAATCAGCACGCCATTGCCCGAGGCATGGTCACGGACAACCTCTTTGCGCGCGAGCGACTGGGCTCCACCGGCCTGGGTCACGCCGTGGCCATTCCGCACGGCCGCATCAAAGGCTTGAAAAATCCGCTGGCAGCGGTGGTTCGGGTGACGCAGCCCATTCCCTTCGACGCGCCCGACGACGAACCCGTGGCCCTGCTGATCTTTCTGCTGGTGCCGGAAGCGGCCACCCAGCGGCACCTGGAAATCCTGTCAGAGATTGCCGAAATGCTGTCCGACCGCGAGCTGCGCGAGCGCCTCAAGACCGAACCCGACGCGGCCGGCGTTCACAAACTCATCGCCGACTGGGAACCGCTGAAGTCGGTCGCCTGAGCGCGTGACCCACCGCCACGATCAAACAACAGCAAGGATCGGGCTGCGCCGGTCCGCAGCCCGCTTCCCTTCGAAAGGCAGCGACTCCAGGGAGCGTGGGCGCTCATGAAACCAACGTCGATCAGTGCCGAGTCCCTTTTTGAGGCGCATCGAGAAGCCCTGCACTGGGAATGGGTAGCGGGCCACGCCCACCCTGAGCGTCGTTTTGACGACGAGGCGGTGCGCGACGCCTGCTCGGCTGCCGACCTGGTCGGCTACCTCAACTACATCCACCCCTACCGGGTGCAGATCGTCGGTCGGCGTGAAGTCGCCTACCTGACCTGCTCCACCGCAGAGGACCAGGAGCGCCGCATTTCGCGCATCGTCACGCTGGAGCCGCCGGTGATCATCGTGGCCGACGGCCATGCGGCCCCGCCGCGGCTGGTGGCCATGTGCGACCGCGCCGACATTCCCCTCTTCGTGACCCAGGATTCAGCCGGTCATGTGATCGACCTGGTGCGCGGCTACCTGGGCCAGCACTTTGCCGAACGCACCACGCGCCATGGTGTGTTCATGGACATCCTGGGCCTGGGCGTTTTGCTCACGGGCGAATCAGGACTGGGCAAGAGCGAGCTGGGGCTGGAGTTGGTCTCGCGCGGTCACGGCCTGGTGGCCGACGACGCGGTGGACATCTACCGCACCTCACAAACGTCACTCGAAGGCCGTTGCCCCGAACTGCTGAAGAACCTGCTCGAAGTGCGTGGCATCGGCCTGTTGGACATCAAGGCCATCTTTGGCGAAACCGCCGTGCGCCGCAAGATGCGCCTCAAGCTCATCGTTCACCTGGTGCGCAAAGAAACCATGGAGCGTGACTTCGAGCGGCTGCCCTACGAGCCCCTGTTCGAGGACATCCTGGGCCTGCCCGTGCGCAAGGTGGTGATCGCCGTGGACGCCGGTCGCAACCTGGCCGTGCTGGTCGAAGCGGCGGTGCGCAACACCGTCTTGCAACTGCGTGGCATCGACACCTATCAAGAGTTCATCAAGCGACACCAAGCTGCGATAGAAGGCAAGGGCAGCGACGACTGAGCGCCACCCTGACCAGGCTGCTACTTCTGGCGGTGCTCACACTGGGGTTTGGTGCAACGGGCGTAGAGCGCCAAGGAGTGCTCCTGCAGATCGAACCCACGCGAAATGGTCACCTCGCGCTGGCGTTGCTCGATCTGCGGGTCAAAAAACTCTTCCACACGCCCGCAGTCCAGGCACACCAGGTGATCGTGGTGCTGGCCCTCGTTGAGCTCGAAAACCGCCTTGCCACTTTCAAAGTTGCTGCGGGTCAGCAAGCCCGCCTGCTCGAACTGCATCAGCACGCGGTAGACGGTGGCCAGCCCGATGTCCGCGTCCTCGGTCAACAAAGCCTTGTAGACATCCTCGGCCGTCATGTGGCGCCGCGAGGTTTGTTGAAAGACTTCGAGGATCTTGATGCGTGGCAAGGTGGCCTTGAGGCCGCTGCTCTTGATTTCGTCGGCGTGTTTCAACCAGCCCTCCCGTCCATGCCGCTGACCCCTGTTGGCGCGCTTCGCGCCGCAAAAGGGCCGCCCGCTAGAATTCGACGATCATAGCCAGCCGGGGCGCGTTCCGTCACCCGTTCCGTCGCCCGCTCTGTCGTCCTTCCCTTTGTTTGTCTCGGTGTCCGGCCATGCCGGGCGCCTCACTCAGCTTGCCCATGCGCCGACTTCTGTTCATCACCTGCACCCTCGCAGCTGGCACCTTGCTTTCGGGCTGCGAATCACTGCAGCGCACGGACAGCCTCTTTGGCGTGATCACGCCTTACCGCATTGACATCGTGCAGGGCAACGCCGTCACCAAAGAGCAAGCCGAGCTGGTCAAGCCGGGGCTGAGCAAACTGCAGGTGCGCGACATCCTGGGCACGCCCCTGGTGGCCGACCCCTTCCACGCCTCGCGCTGGGACTACATCTTCACCCTGCGCCGGCCCGGCACCGATGTGCAGCGCCGCAGCGTGGTGGTCACCTTTGAAGGCGATCTGGTCAAAAGCGTGACCGCTCCGGACCTGCCGTCGGAGCGCGAGTTCGTGGCGTCCATCAGCCGCTTCAAAGACCCCCGCGCGGCCAAGCTCGAGTTGACCGAGGACGAGCGCAAGGCCTTGCCGCCACCGGTGCGCCGCGAGACCCCGGCGGCCGAGCCCATGGGCCCGGTGCGCGAGTACCCGCCGCTGGACAAGGGCTGAGACCCGGCTCCGCCATGCTCAACGTTGCCATCGCCGGCTGCTCGGGCCGCATGGGCCGCACGCTGCTGGAAGCCGTGCTGGCCGACCCCGGCGCCTGCCTGAGTGGGGCGCTGGACATCCCAGGCAGTTCTGCGCTGGGCCACGATGCCACCGCGGCCTGGGGCCACACCAGTGGCGTCGCCGTCACAGCCGATCTGCACCGGGGGCTGCTGGGCGCTGACGTGCTGATCGACTTCACCCGACCCGAGGGCACCTTGGCCCACCTGGCGGTGTGCCGCGAACTGGGCGTGCGCGCTGTCATCGGCACCACCGGCTTCAGCCCTGAACAAAAGGCCGCGCTGGCGGCGCACAGCCAACACATCGGCATCGTCTGGGCGCCCAACATGAGCGTGGGCGTCAATGTCATGTTGCGCCTGCTGGACCTGGCCACCCGCTCACTGGGCGAGGGCTACGACGTCGAGGTCATCGAGTCGCACCACAAACACAAGATCGACGCCCCCAGCGGCACCGCGCTGGCCCTGGGCGAAGCCGTGGCCCGGGCGCGCGGCGTGGATCTGACGGCCCACGGGGTGTTCGCCCGCCACGGCCAAACCGGTGAGCGCCCGGCAGGCGCGATTGGTTTTGCCACCGTTCGCGGCGGCGACATCGTCGGCGAACACACGGTGATGTTTGCCGGCGCTGGCGAGCGCATCGAGATCTCGCACAAAAGCAGCAGCCGCGCGAACTATGCCGACGGCAGCCTGCGCGCCGCGCACTTTGTCGCCACCCGAGGCCCAGGCTTGTACGGCATGGCCGACGTGCTGGGCCTGGCACCCCTTTAGAAGGCACCCATGGGCGGACTGCAGCAATTCTGGTCCGGCACCGACGGCGTCGGGCGCGCCGTCGCGCTGCTGCTGCTGGCGATGTCGGTTTGTGCCTGGGTGCTGATCTTGTGGAAGGGCTGGGTGTTGCGGCGGGCGGCGGCCGACATCGCGCGCGCCGTGCCTGCGTTCTGGGACGCGCCCCAGCTCGACGACGCGGCCGCCCGGCTGGCCGTGATGGACCGCGAAAACGTGTTGTTGCCGCTCTTGAGTGCGGCCCGGGCGCTGCCCGCTGCACAAACACTGGAAGCTTTTGGCAAAACCGAATCACAGCTCACGCGCCGCCTGCGCGACGCCTTGCACCGAGGCCTGTCGCACCTGCAATTTGGTCAGGTGGTGCTGGCCAGCATCGGCAGCACCGCGCCGTTTGTGGGTTTGTTTGGCACCGTCTGGGGCATCTACCACGCGCTGGCGGGCATGGTGGCGGCAGGCGGCATCACCATCGACAAGGTCAGTGGGCCGATCGGTGAAGCGCTGATCATGACCGCCGCCGGCATCGCCGTGGCCGTGCCGGCGGTGTTGGCCTACAACGCCTTTGGCAAGATGATCGCGGCCACCGAAGCTGAACTCGAAGGCTTTGCCCACGACCTGCGCGAGCTGCTGTCGGTCCCGGACTCAAAACCTTCAGCAGCGACCTCGGCTTCCGAATCGGAAGGCCCAGCGCCTGAGCCGGGAAGGGGCCGCTGACCATGGCCTTTGGCCGCTTGGAACGCAACCCGGGCGCGCAGCCCATGAGCGACATCAACATGACGCCGCTGATCGACGTGATGCTGGTGCTGCTGGTGATCTTCATCATCACCGCGCCGTTGATGACCAGCAGCCTGCGCCTGGAGCTGCCCAAGACCGCAGCCGCCAGCAGCAGCGACGCCACCGCCTTTGTGGCCCTGGCACTGGACGAACAAGGGCGCCTGTTTCTGGGCGACCAGGAACTGGCACCTGCCAAAGAGCGCGAACTCATCAGCGCCCGTGTGCGCGAAGCCGCGCGGCGCGACCCCGGCACCGAAGTGCAGCTGCGCGCCGACAGCAAGGTGCCCTACGGTCGGGTGGCCGAATTGATCGGCTGGGTGCAAGACGCCGGGCTGAACCGCATAGGCCTTGTGACCGAGTCTGCCAGCGGGACCGCCACCCCATAGAGCCGTCCCTACAATCGGTGGATGAACGAGAAATACGACCCCGCCGAAGTCGAGTCTTCCGCCCAGGCGCATTGGCAGTCCACCGGCGCCCACCGCGTCACCGAAGACACCTCGCGACCCAAGTTCTACGCCTGCAGCATGCTGCCCTACCCCAGCGGCAAGCTGCACATGGGCCACGTGCGCAACTACACCATCAACGACATGATGGCGCGCTACCTGCGCATGAAGGGCATGAACGTGCTGATGCCCATGGGCTGGGACGCCTTTGGTCTGCCGGCCGAAAACGCAGCCATGGACAACAACGTGCCGCCCGAAAAGTGGACACGCACCAACATCGCCGACATGAAGAGCCAGATGCAGCCCTTGGGCCTGGCCTTCGACTGGAGCCGGGAGCTCGCTACCTGCGACCCCGAGTACTACAAGTGGAACCAGTGGTTCTTCTTGAAGATGCTGGAAAAGGGCATCGCTTACAAAAAGACCCAGATCGTCAACTGGGACCCAGTCGACCAAACCGTGCTGGCCAATGAACAGGTGGTGGACGGCCGCGGCTGGCGCAGCAACGCCATCGTCGAAAAACGAGAAATTCCGGGCTACTACCTGGCCATCACGCAATACGCCGATGAGCTGCTGGCGGGTGTCAACGACACCACCCACCCGCACTACCTGGAAGGCTGGCCTGAACGGGTGCGGCTGATGCAGGAGCACTGGATCGGCAAGAGCGAGGGCGTGGGTTTTGCCTTCACCCACGACATCCGGGGCGCGGATGGCCAACCGATCCAGGACGGGCGCCTGTACGTCTTCACCACGCGTGTCGACACCATCGAAGGCGTCACCTTTTGCGCGGTAGCACCCGAGCACCCGCTGGCCAGCCATGCCGCCACCGGCAACCCGGCCTTGGCCAACTTCATCGAGCGGTGCAAAAAAGGCGGCACCACCGAAGCCGAGCTGGCGCTGAAAGAAAAGGAAGGCATGCCCACCGGCCTGCGGGTCCAGCACCCGCTGACCGACGAACAGATTCCGGTCTGGGTGGGCAACTACGTGCTGATGGGCTATGGCGACGGCGCCGTGATGGGTGTACCCGCCCACGACGAACGCGACTTCGCCTTCGCCAAGAAGTACGGCCTTCCGATCCAGCAAGTCATCCACATCGACGGCGAGCACTTCAGCTACGACCATTGGCAAGACTGGTACGCCGATAAGGCGCGCGGCATCACCATCAACAGCGGCGTCTACAGCGGCCTGCAGCACAAGCCGGCGGTCAACGCCATTGCCGCCGCGCTTCACACCAAGGGTCTGGGCGACAAAAAGACCACCTGGCGCCTGCGCGACTGGGGCATCAGCCGCCAGCGCTACTGGGGCACGCCGATCCCCATCATCCACTGCGACAGCTGTGGCTCGGTGCCAGTGCCCGAGAAAGACCTGCCGGTGATCCTGCCGCCCGACCTGGTGCCCGACGGCAGCGGCAGCCCGCTGAAGAAGTGCGAGTCTTTCCTCAACGTGGCCTGCCCGCAGTGTGGCAAGCCCGCGCGGCGCGAAACCGACACCATGGACACCTTTGTCGACAGCGCCTGGTACTACATGCGCTACTGCTGCCCGGGCAGCAGCGACAGCATGGTCGACGAGCGCAACGATTACTGGATGCCGATGGACCAGTACATCGGCGGCATTGAACACGCGGTGCTGCACCTGCTCTATGCACGCTTTTGGACCAAGGCCATGCGTGACCTGGGCCTGGTCAAATTCAGCGAGCCCTTCACCAAGCTGTTCACGCAGGGCATGCTGCTCAACGAAAGCTACTTCCGCGAAGAAGCAGGCGGCAAGACGCGCTGGTTCTACCCCAGCGAAGTCGAAGTCACCTTCGACGACAAGGGCCACCCCACCGGCGCCATGTCCAAGGCCGACGGTTTGCCGGTGCGCCTGGGCGGCATCGAAAAGATGTCCAAGAGCAAGAACAACGTGGTCGAGCCGAAGGACATCATCGCCAAGTTTGGCGCCGACACCGCGCGTGTCTTCACCATGTTTGCCGGGCCGCCCGACCAAAGCGCGGCGTGGTCCGACTCGGGCGCCGAAGGCAGCTACCGCTTCCTGCGGCGCTTGTGGGCCAGTGCCGTTCGCTTGCAGCCACGCCTGGTCTCGGCTGCGGCCACGCTGGACAACGTGTCTGCTGCAGCGGCCACGCTGCGCCGCGACATGCACCTGCTGCTGCGCCAGATCAGCCACGACTACGACCGCATGCAATACAACACGGTCATCTCGGGCTCGATGAAGATGCTCAACGCCATCGACGACGGCAAACTGGCCGACACCCCGGCCGATGCCGCGGTGCTGGCCGAGGCGATGGGCATCGTGCTGCGCGCGCTCTACCCTGCAGCGCCGCACATCACCCACGCGCTGTGGCTGGACCTGGGCCTGCACGCCCAGCACGGCGACATCAGCAGCGCAGCCTGGCCCGCGGTCGACGAAGCCGCCTTGGTACAGGATCAGATCGAATTGATGCTGCAGGTCAGCGGCAAGCTGCGCGGGAGCATCCGCGTGGCCGCCGACGCCGACCGCGCCACCATTGAAGCGGCAGCGCTGGCGGCGCCGGAATTCGCCCGCTTCGGCGGCGGCAAAGCGGCCAAGAAGGTGGTGGTGGTGCCGGGTCGGCTGGTCAATGTGGTGGTCTGATGAGCGCCCCCAGGGCCGGGCTGCGCCCAGCCCGCCCCCCGCGGGGGTCAAGCAAAGTGGCAGAGCGACATTTGCTTGACAGGCCGTGTAGTCGGCGCAGGTTTTGCGCCGGGTCGGCTGCTGCGTCGGCTGCTGCAATCGGGCTGGCGCTGCTGGGTGGCTGCGGCTTCAAGTTGCGCCAGCCGGCCAGGCTGTCCTTCGCCAGCATCGCCTTGACCGGTTTCGGGCGCCGTTCTCCGATGGCCGATGAACTGCGGCGCCAACTGGCACAACAGGTCCAGCTGCTGGACGCCCCCGACAAGGCCGACGTGGTGCTCGAGGTGCTGGACGACAGCCGCGAAAAGAGCGTGGTGGCTTCCACCGCTTCGGCCCAGGTGCGCGAACTGCAGCTGCGCCTGAAGTTCAGTTTCCGCGCCCGCACACCGGGTGGCCGCGAACTGATTCCGCGCGTCGAATTGCTGGCCAAGCGCGACCTGAGCTACAGCGAAACCGCCGCGCTGGCCAAAGAGGCTGAAGAATCCGAGCTTTTTCGCGACCTGCAGACCGACGTAGTGGCACAGGTCCTGCGCCGGCTGGCGGCGGTCACGGTCTGACAGGCCCAACCATGAGCGCTCAAGCACCTTCACGGGCTAGGAGCCTGTCGGATTTCCGACAGGCTCCTAGCGTTTTTAACGGGAGCCCCGTGCATGCAGATCCGTCCTGAACAGCTCGACGCGGCGCTGGCACGGGGGCTCAAGCCGCTTTACACCATCCACGGCGACGAGCCCTTGTTGGCGCAGGAAGCTGCAGACGCCATCCGCGCGGCAGCGCGGGCACTCGGCTACAACGAGCGCCAGGTGTTCACCGTCAGCGGCGCCCACTTCGACTGGAGCGGTGTGCTGGGCGCGGCACAGGCCATGAGCCTGTTTGCCGACCGGCAGCTGATCGAGATTCGCATCCCCAGTGGCAAGCCCGGCAAGGACGGGTCCGAGGCCTTGCAACGTTACTGCGAGCGCCTGCCCGAAGACGTGCTGACGCTGGTCACCCTGCCCAAGCTGGACTTTCAACAGAGCAAGGCGGCCTGGTTTGGCGCGCTGGACGCCGCCGGCCTGACCGTGCGCGTCGAGACCCTGGCCCGCCACGCGCTGCCGGCCTGGCTGGCCCAGCGCTTGGCACGCCAGCAACAGCAGGTGGCTGCGGGCGAAGAAGGCCAACGCACGCTGGCTTTTTTTGCCGACCGCATCGAAGGCAACCTGCTGGCCGCCCATCAGGAATTGCAGAAACTGGCGCTCTTGCACCCTGCTGGCGTGCTGCGCTTCGAGCAGGTGGAGTCGGCCGTGCTCAACGTCGCGCGCTACGACACGGCCAAGCTGGCCGAAGCGGTCTGGACCGGCCAAACCGCGCGCGCGCTGCGTGTGCTGGACGGCCTGCAGGCCGAAGGTGAACCCGCCGTGATGGTGCACTGGACGCTGGCCGAAGACATCCGCGCCCTGGCCCGCGCCCATGCGGCGCTGGAAGCGGGAAAACCAGTCCCGTTGGCCCTGAAGGACGCGCGCGTCTGGGGCGTGAAGGAAAAGCTGTTCGAGCGGGTCTTGCCCTTGCTGGCCAGCCACCAGCTGGCCGACCTGCTGGACGCCGCCAGCATCGTCGACGGCATCGTCAAGGGACTGAAACACCCTGACTGGCCGCACGAGCCCTGGCCGGCCCTGAAGCGCTGGATGTTGAGCATGTTGCAGGTCAGCGCCTCGCAGGGTCGCAGCCGGGTGCGGCTGGCGCTGCGGGCCTGAATCCGGCGCTCAGTACCCGCGGATGCGCTCCACCCCATTCAAGACCTGACCACCGTCACGCCAGGCGCGCAGGTTGGCCACCGCCACCGCCGCGGCGCTGCGCGCGTCGGTGCCCGCTGCGGCGTGCGGCAGCATCGTCACGCGCGGGTGTTGCCAGTAGGGGTGGCCGGGCGGCAGCGGTTCGATCTGAAAAACGTCCAGCACGGCGTGGCGCAGGTGACCGCTGTCCAGCGCTGCCAACAGGTCGGCGTCCACCACATGCGCACCACGACCCAGGTTGACCACGCTGGCCTTGGCGGGCAGCGCGGCAAAGAAATCGCGGTTCAAGAGCCCCTGGGTCTGCGCCGTCAGCGGCAACAGGTTGACCACGATGTCGGCCGCTGACAAGAGGGTCGCCAACGGCGTTCCGTCGCGACGCCAGGTGCTCAAGGCGTAGCCCTGCTGAGCGATGCTGGCAGCGGCGGTCTGGCCCATCTGGCCTTGACCCAAAACCAGCACCCGCACCTCGTCGGCGCGCCGCTGCGCGTGAGCCTGCCAAACGCCCGCGCGCTGGCGCCGAGCGTAGGCAAAGTAGCCCCGGTGCAGTGACAGCACCGCCCACAACGCGGTCTGCGCCATGGCCGCGTTCATGGCCGGGTCCACCATGCGGGCGATGGGCACGGCGCCTGGCACGGTTGGATCAGCCAGCAAGCGGTCCACCCCCGCCCACAGGCTCTGGATCAGGCCCAAGGCGGGCAGGCCCTGCAAGCTGCCCGGCGGCGGATTGGCCACCACCGCGGCTTGCACGCTGGCCGCGTCGGCGCGGGCCTCCTGCAAGTCCAGCCAGACCGCTTCGGGCATGGCTGCCGACAAAGCCTGCAACCACTGGCTGCGCTCGGCGGCGTCAAAGTCACCGCACAACAGAACCTTCATGCGCTGGCTTGCAGGATCAGGCGCTGCAAGGCCGCGCTCACCGTGGCGCGCCGCACCGCGTCGCGGTCACCCGGCAGCTGCAGGCGTTGTGCCCCGGTGTTGGCAGCCGTGCCCCAGGCCAGCCAGACGGTGCCCACCGGTTTGCCCGGTGTGGCGCCGCCCGGGCCCGCGATGCCGGTGACGGCCACCGCCAGTTGCACCGGCGCGCGCTGCAAGACACCTTGCACCATGGCCCGAGCCACCTCTTCGCTGACGGCACCCACGTGGCTGAACAACTCATTGGGCACACCCAGCAGGTCGGACTTGGCTTGGTTGGTGTAGGTCACCCAACCGCTCTCAAACCAATCGCTGGAGCCCGCCACGGCGGTGCAGGCTGCAGCAATCAAGCCGCCCGTGCAGCTTTCTGCCGTGGCCATGCGCCAACCCTTGGCGCGCAAGGCCTGGGCCAGTTGCTGCACCTGGGCTTCAAAGCTGAAAAGTTCCATGGCGGGGTTCAGGGTCTGAGTTTGACGTTTCTGTTTGACGTTTCTGCTCAACGCCTCAGTTTGACGCCTCAGTTTGGCGATTCACTGCCAGAGGCGGACAAAAACCGCCAACACCATCAGCGTGCACAGCGCGGCAACACCATCGTCCAGCAGTATTCCCCAACCCTGGCGCCACGAAATGGTTTGGCCGGGCTGTAACTTGTAGCGGCGATCGGCCCAGCCTACGGGCCCAGGCTTGGCGGCGTCAAAGTAGCGAAACAACAAGAACGCCGCCAGCTGCATCAGCCAGGACGCCGGCATCATGACCCACAGCACCAACCAAAAGGCAAGCACTTCATCCCAGACGATGGCGCCCGGGTCGGCGGTGCCCAGGTGCTGCGCGGTGCGGGTACAGGCCCACCAGCCCACGGCGGTGCCCAGCAGCAACGTCATGCCCCAGCCGACCGGGCCCAACCAGTGGCTGAAGACCAGGAACGAAACCCAGGCCCACAAGGTGCCCACCGTTCCCGGGGCCTTGGGCGACAGGCCGCTGCCAAACCCGAAGGCCAGCCAATGCGCGGGGTGGCGCAGCATGAAGGCAGCGTTGGGTCGAAGGGGTGCCACGGGTGGGGTTGCTTCAGGCAAAGTGATCAAAACCGCGTTGGGTGGTGGTCACCGGGCGGCCGGCTGCGTCCAGCAGCTGCAGACCCGGTTCAGCCGTGATGACGCCACAACGCGTGACGCGCACGCTGGCCTGCTGAGCCGCCGCCAACACCTGGCCCCGGCGCCCGGGCGCGGCCGTGAAGAGCAGCTCGTAGTCGTCGCCGCCCGCCAGCACGCAGGTGTGCTGCAAAGCGGCGTCTTGTGCCCCCAGCACCGCGCTGCGGGGCAGCACATCCACCTGCAGCTGTGCGCCCACGCCCGAGCGCTGCAGGATGTGGCCCAAGTCGCCCAACAGGCCGTCGCTGAGGTCGATGGCGCTGCTGGCCACGCCACGCAGCGCCAAGCCCAAGGCGACCTGGGGTTGCGGCAATTCCATGGCGCGGCGCACCTGTTCAAAGTCGGGGCCGCCCAAGGCCAACGTGCCGCGAAAGACCTCCAGCGCCAGCCGGGCGTCGCCCAAAAGCCCACTGACCCAGATGTCGTCGCCGCCGCAGGCGCCGCTGCGCAACAGGGCTTGGCCCGGCGGCACCTGGCCGATCACGGTGATGCAGATGTTCAGCGGCCCCGCCGTGGTGTCGCCCCCCACCAACTCGATGCCGTGCCGCTGCGCCAGCGCAAAGAGGCCCTGCGCCAGCCCGGCGGCAAAACCATCGTCGGCGCGCGGCAGCGCCAAGGCCAGCGTGAAGGCCAAAGGTTCGGCACCACAGGCCGCCAGGTCACTGAGGTTGACCGCCAAGGCCTTGTGCCCCAACCGGTCCGGCGCCACCGTCGACAAGAAGTGGCGGCCCT
The DNA here is from genome assembly GCA_043774975.1 of Rubrivivax sp. Classification (GTDB taxonomy): domain Bacteria; phylum Pseudomonadota; class Gammaproteobacteria; order Burkholderiales; family Burkholderiaceae_C; genus Rubrivivax. The sequence continues at coordinate 39,056 of JAYVSX010000008.1, read as the reverse complement.
CCACCAGCATGTCGCAAGACACCGCCAGCTGCATGCCGGGGTCCACGCGCAGCAGCGCACAGTCATCGCCCACGCCCAGGGCCGCACGGTTGACCGGACGCGTGAAGTGGCGGGTGATCAGTTCAAACTCGCCAGGCATCACTTGCACCCCATCACTTGCGCTCCGACTGGGCCAGCAGGTTGGCCAATTCGACGGCGCTCTTGACGTTCATCTTGTCAAACACCCGGGCCCGGTGGACCTCCACCGTGCGCACGCTGATGTCCAGTTCGTCGGCGATGAGCTTGTTGGGGCGGCCATCGATCACCAGGCGCATGACTTCGCGTTCGCGCTCCGTCAATTCGGCCAACGCGTGCTGCAAGGCTTCATGGCCACGGCGTTGGGTCAGGGCCTGGGCACTGACGGCCAATGCCTGTTCAACGCGATCCACCAAGCCGTTGTTGGAAAACGGCTTTTCCACAAAGTCAAAAGCGCCGCGTTTGACGGCTGCCACGGCGGTGGGCACGTCGCCGTGGCCGGTCAAGAAGATCACCGGCAGCAGGGCCAGCAGGCCCCTTTCAACCAGGCGGTCGAACAGCACCAGGCCGCTGGTGCCGGCCATCCGCACGTCCAGCACCAGGCACGCTGGCGCGGTGGGCCACCTGGCCCGGCCGGGCGCGGTCTGCTCGGCCAGCCACGCACCAAAGGCGTCGGCGCTGGCAAAGCCTTCGGACAGCAGCCGCCGCGAGCGCAGCAGCCACGCCAGGGCGTCGCGCACCACGTCTTCGTCGTCCACCAGGTAGACCATCGGTAGACCAAGTGCGGGATCCAGGGCCACGGTTCAAACTCTCAGTCATCAGAGGCCAGAGTTTCGCCGCTTTCGAGCGCTTTGGGCGAAGGCAGGGTGAAGCGGAATTCGGTGCCGCGCTGCAACGCACCGGGACCAAAATCAAGCGCACCGCCGTGCTGCTCGATGACCGTTCGGCACAGGCTCAAACCCAGCCCCATGCCTTCGGCGCGGGTGCTGAAAAAGGGCGTGAAGAGCTGGGCCGCCACGTCGGGCGTTATGCCGGGGCCGCGGTCGCCAACCGTGAACGTCACCCAACGTGGGTGCGTCTGGCGGGCCTGCAACGTGAGCACACGCTCTGACGGGTCGGTGGCCGTCTCCATCGCCTGCAAGCCGTTGCGGCTGAGGTTGAGCAGAACCTGCTCGACCATGGTGCGGTCGCAGCGCACCACCGGGGATTTGGCGGAAGCTGTCGGCAGGTCCACCTCGATGCGCGCGCCACTCTTGCGGGCCTGCAAGCGCACCAAGGGCAGCACGGCTTCAAACAAACGATCGGCCGCAACAGTTTCGTGCAGCTGATCGCGCCGCCGGACAAAGGCGTGCACGCTCTTGATAACGCGGCCAGCGCGGTCGGCCTGCTCGGCAATGCGGCTCAAGGCCTGCTGCAGCAGCGCCGGGGTCTGCTCGTCGGGCACTTCCATCAGGTTGAGTGACCCGCTGGCATAGCTGGCGATGGCCGCCAGCGGCTGGTTCAACTCGTGGCTGAGCAAGGACGCCATCTCGCCCACGGTGGCCAGACGCGCGCTGGCCTGCAGGCGGTCTTGTTGCTGCCGCGACAGCTCTTCAACACGGCGCTGGGCGCTGAGGTCCAACGCTGCACTCATCCAGCCGGTGTGCTGGCCATCACCGTCAACCAACGGGGCTTCGTAAATCATCACCGGAAACCGTTCGCCACTCTTGCGCATGAAGACGGTCTCGAAGCCCTCCTTGGCTTCGGCCGCGCCGCGGCCATGTCCAACCAGGCGCAACTGCTGGCGGCGCCGGTACTCATCGGCAAACTCGGGCGGCCAATAGGGCGGCCAATGGGGTGGCAGGCCAGCCATCGCCTGCGCTGAGCGCAACTCCTGCTGCGAAAAACCCACCATCGCACAAAAAGCCGGGTTGGCGTAGGTCACGGCACCTTGCAGGTCACGCGCGCGCAGGCCCGTGGGCAGCGAGTTCTCCATCGCGTTGCGAAAGGCCAGCGCCTCAGCCAGGCTGCGTTCCGCCAGCGCACGCCGGCGCCCGTCTCGCGCCAATAGCAGGACCACCGCAAACAGGGCCAGCGACAAACCCATGACCAGCGCCGTGGTCAGGTTGGGCAACAGGCTGGGACGCCGTTTGGCGCTGTCGGCGCGCATCTGCAGCGAGGTGCCGGGCAGGTCCACGGCGTGTTTGGCCACATAGACGTTGGCTCCGCGGGCCACGCCCGCCCGGGCCAAGCGGGTGCCATCGGCTTCGGTGATGGAAAACTCGTGTTTGCGCGCCTCCAGGGCACTCAGCAGGCCTTCGAGAACCCGCGACAAGGCGAAGCTGCCCACCAGGAAGCCGGCTTCCTGGCCCGCGCGCAGAACCGGTACACAAAGGTCAATGACCTCCTGCCCCAGCCCACCGGGCAGCGGCACAAAGTAGGAGCGCGAAAAACTGGGCGACGTGCCGCGCCGCGTCTGGGCGCAGGCCAGCTCTGCTTCGAACGCCGCTTCGCGGCGGGGCAGATGGCTGAACAGCGTGGGCGCAAACGGTGTGTCGACGGCGACTGCCATGGACATGTCGAGCTGGCGCCATTCCAAACGCTCGAGCCCCGAGCGCCGCAGCAGCAGCACGCCGGCCTGTTCGCGCCACGCAGCTCCAGCGGGTTCTTCAAAGGCCAGCGCTTGCAAGGCCTGCACTTGGGCCAGCATTTCACGTCTGAATTCCTGCGCCGTTTCGGCCGCCGCACGATCGGCGCCGTCTTGCTCTCGGCCGACCTCGTAGTTGATGGTCAAGGCCACCAGCAGCGACTGCGCCACCAGCAGCAGTGCCGTCAACAAGCCCCACAGCACCGCACGGCGCCAGCGCTGAGGCTGAGAGTGGAGCTTTTGAGGAGAGGTCGTGGTCATCACCGCGCAGATTGAACCGCCCTGGACCGGCGGCTGGTGGCCGGGGCGATGCTGCAGGCTGAGCGGCACTGCACGGCACACGGCCCCATGAGCGGACGGTTCTGTCCGCTGACAGGGGTCACCGGGCCACGTGAGTATTGGCCATGTCCCGGTCAAAGCAGCTACGCACTTTCTCGCATGGCCAAGGCCTTCAGGCCGTGGACACTGCGAAGCTACCATCCAAGCCCGCTCTCAGTCCTCGACTTCCGTGAACCAGCGGTCAAGCTGGCAGCCATGGCCTTGTTTCAAAGTGCTGCCCGAAGCACGCCCGCCAAACGCCCCGGCTGAGCGGCCGGCGCCACAGGAGACTCCAGATGTCCACCGACCCCACCAAGCCCCAAGACGCCGCTGCGGCCAAGTCCTTGAACCGGGCTGCCGAACTGCGCCTGGCGGCGCTGGACTATCACGAATTTCCCCGGCCGGGGAAATTGGAAGTGGTGGCCACCAAGCAGTTGATCAACCAGCATGACCTGGCGCTGGCCTACAGCCCGGGGGTGGCGGCAGCCTGTGAGGAGATCGTTGCCGACCCCGCCAACGCCTTTCGCTACACCGCACGTGGCAACCTGGTGGGCGTCATCACCAACGGCACCGCGGTGCTGGGCCTGGGCGACATCGGCCCCTTGGCGGCCAAGCCCGTGATGGAAGGCAAGGCGGTGCTGTTCAAGAAGTTTGCCGGCATCGACGTCTTTGACATCGAACTGAACGAACGCGATCTGGACAAGCTGTGCGACGTGATCGCGGCCATGGAACCCACCTTTGGCGGCATCAACCTGGAAGACATCAAGGCCCCAGACTGCTTCTACGTCGAGCGCAAGCTGCGCGAACGCATGAAGATTCCGGTCTTCCACGACGACCAGCATGGCACCGCCATCGTGGTGGGCGCTGCGGTCATCAACGCCCTGAAGGTGGTGGGCAAGGACATCGGCCACGTCAAGCTCGTAGCCAGCGGCGCAGGCGCTGCCGCGCTGGCCTGCCTTGGCCTGTTGCTCAAGCTGGGCTTGAAGCGCGAAAACGTCTGGGTCACCGACTTGGCGGGTGTGGTCTATGAGGGCCGCACCGAGCTGATGGACGACGACAAGGCGGCCTTTGCGCAAAAGACGCCGCTGCGCAAACTGGCCGAGGTCTTGCCGGGCGCCGACATCTTTTTGGGCTTGAGCGCTGCTGGCGTGCTCAAGCCCGAGATGCTGGCGTCGATGGCGCCTCGTCCGCTGATTTTTGCGTTGGCCAATCCAACCCCCGAGATCTCCCCTGAGTTGGCCAAGGCCGCGCGTTCGGACGCCATCATCGCCACTGGGCGCACCGACTACCCCAACCAGGTCAACAACGTCCTGTGTTTCCCGTACATCTTTCGCGGCGCCCTGGACTGCGGCGCCACCACGATCACCGATGCGATGGAAATCGCGGCCGTCTACGCCATTGCCGAACTGGCCCAGGCTGAGCAAAGCGATGTGGTGGCGGCGGCCTATGCCGGGGCGAACCTGAGTTTTGGCCCCGACTACCTGATCCCCAAGCCGTTCGACCACCGGCTGATGATGATGATCGCCCCAGCGGTGGCCAAGGCCGCTGCCGAGTCGGGCGTGGCCTTGCGCCCGATCGCCGACCTGGAGGCCTACCGCGAGCGCCTGAAGACCTTTGTCTACGCGTCGGGCACCACCATGAAGCCCATCTTCGACCAGGCCAAGAAGGCCCGCAACAAACGCGTTGCTTATGCCGAAGGCGAAGACGAGCGGGTGTTGCGCGCGGCGCAGGTCGTGGTCGACGAAGGCCTGGCCAGACCGACCTTGATCGGTCGGCCTGCGGTCATCGCCGCGCGCATCGAAAAATTTGGTCTGCGGCTGAAGGAAGTGCTGGACTACGACGTGGTCAACGTCGAGCAGGACAGCCGCTACCGCGAACTGTGGATGAGCTACCACCGCATGACCGAGCGCAAGGGGGTGTCGGTGCACCTGGCCAAGATCGAGATGCGCCGGCGTCTGACCTTGATCGGCTCAATGCTTCTGCACCGGGGTGACGTGGACGGCCTGCTCTGTGGCACCTGGGGCACCACGGCCAACCACCTTCACTACATCGACCAGGTCATCGGCAAGCGGGCCGGTGGCAGCGCCCGCACCGCACAAGATGTGCGCGTCTATGCCTGCATGAACGGTTTGATGCTGCCGGGCCGACAAGTCTTCTTGGTCGACACCCACGTCAACGCCGATCCAAGCGCCGAAGAGCTGGCCGAAATCACGGTGATGGCAGCCGAGGAGATGATGCGCTTCGGCCTGCAACCTCGGGCGGCTTTGCTGTCGCACTCCAATTTCGGCACCAGCGATCACCCCAGCGCGTTGAAGATGCGGCGCACCTTGGCCTTGCTGCGCGAGCAGGCGCCATGGCTGGAAGTCGATGGCGAAATGCACGGTGACGTGGCCCTGGATGCTGCAGCGCGCCAAAAAATCATGCCCCGCAGCACGTTGACTGGCGAAGCCAATTTGCTGGTCCTGCCCAACATCGACGCTGCCAACATTTCCTACAACCTGCTCAAAACCGCGGCTGGCGGTGGCATTGCCATCGGACCGGTCCTGCTGGGCGCCGACAAACCCGTGCACATCCTGACGCCGTCGACCACGGTGCGCCGGATCGTCAACATGACCGCGTTGACCGTGGCCGACGCGCAGGCCGGCCGCTCGCCCAACACGGAAGCCTGAATTCAGGGTTTGCGCTGGATCGCGTGACCCTGGGCCAGGCCGTTCAAGGGCATTCTCGTTGCAGATCTGTGTTTTTCAGACATGTGAGCGCACGCTACCAGACCACGACTCACGCCCCATTCTTGGGCAGCCACTTGAGTTTTTGGGGGGGTTCAGATAACATCGTTGTTTGATTTTCTAGGGTTAACCCGTGTATTGGACCGGTTCAGTCCCGTCGAGCAGCAGGCTGCGGCGGGCGTTGCACAAGTGGGGCCTCACCGTGGCGGTGGCGGTGGCGGTGGCGGTGGCGGTGGCGTCTGGCTTGGCGGTCGGCGCAGCGGTGCACGCCAAGTCGCCCAACCCACCGGAGTTGGTGGCAGCGGTGGCTCTGAGCAGCCTGCCCAGCCACGCGCAGTCAACGCACCGCTTGATCCTGGCTGGCGGCCCGTTCCCCTACAGCAAGGACGGCACGGTGTTTGGCAACCGCGAACGGCACTTGCCCGCCAAAGCTCGGGGGCATTACCGCGAATACACCGTGAAAACCCCTGGTTCGCGCGACCGCGGCGCGCGACGAATTGTTTGTGGTGGCCAACCTCCCACCCAGCCTGAATCCTGTTTTTACACCGACGACCACTACGCCAGTTTCAAGAGAATCGCACCGTGAACGTCGCCCCCGAGTACTTCTTCCATCCCATTCCTATAAGGAGGACCGCGACCATGGAGTTGCAGACCATCCGACCAAATCTTGTGCAGGCAATTCGCGCCTACCGGGTCGATGACTTGATGACCGCCGCCAGCGCAGCAGGCCAGCATTTTCTGTACGCCAACCTGTCCAGCGCTCAAACCAAACAGGACGTGTTGGACGGCATCGCAGCCGCGTTCACGTTCCCGGTTCATTTCGGCAAGAACCTGGATGCGCTGTACGACTGCATGACAGACCTGGTGCATAAGTCGGGCCAACAGCCTGGATTTGTGGTGGTGCTGGAGCAGATTCCGGACAACGCCCGCTTCGACCGCGAAGCGCGCGAGCAGCTGCTCGAAGTCTTTCGTGACGCAGCCGAATTTTGGGGGGAACGACGAATACCGTTCAGGTGCTTCTATTCTTTTCAGTAGCCCGCTCCCAAGAAATCGGGTCATGGGAGCGGGCACCTGAGGTGGCCCAAACAGCTACAGCAACCACCGCCACGGTGGCCAAGCCGGCGGTGAAGGTGGTGCCCAAGAACGGCACCAACCCCAACTTCGGCATGAACATGCCGATGATGAGCAGCGCTTTCGACACTGCCGCCTGGCTCAGCGCGGCCTGAACGCCTGGGTTTTGACACCGCCCTGGCGAAGATCCCGCCGCGGGGGCGCCGGGCCCCGGGTTGATTGCCTGTCGCCAAGAACTGAAAAGCTCTCGCTGGCCGCGAGAGCTGTTTCAAGCAGCCCGAAGGCGGGCCAAGGCCAGGTATTCAGCCACCGGCACTTCTTCAGCGCGGCGCTGCAGGTCAAAGTCGCTCACCAACCCTTGCTGCTCGAGCCAGCGACCCAAGGAGTGACGCAAGAGTTTGCGCCGCTGGGAAAAGGCCACCACCACCAATTCCGACAGGCGCTGTGCATCCACCGTCGTGTCGAGCGCCAGCGGCACCATGCGCACCACCGCCGAGTTCACACGCGGCGGCGGATCAAAGGCCAGCGGCGGCACGTCCAGCACGTCTTCGATGCGATAGCGCCACTGCAGCATCACGCTCAAGCGGCCAAAGTCTTTGCAGCCGGGAGAAGCGGCCATGCGGGCGACCACTTCCATTTGCAGCATGAAATGCTGATCTTGAATGTGGACGCTGAAGGACAGCAGGTGAAACAGGATCGGAGTGGAAATGTTGTAGGGCAGGTTGCCCACCACGCGCAGCAGGCGCCCGCCATGGTGCTGGCTGGACAGCGCAGCAAAGTCGACCTTGAGCACGTCGGACTCCACCACCAACAAACCCGGGCGCTGACGCAGCCTGGCCGCCAGGTCGCGGTCGAGCTCGATCACCGTCAGGGCGCCACAACGGTCCAGCAGTGGACGGGTCAAGGCGCCCAGCCCAGGGCCTATTTCCACCAAGGCTTGTTGCGGCCGTGGGTCGATGGCCCGGACGATGCCGTCGATGACCGCGTCGTCGACCAAGAAGTGCTGGCCAAAGCGCTTTCGCGCGATGTGCCCGCTCACACCAGGATGCACACTGCGGTGCCCTCAGACGCGATGGCTGCGCCGCGTAAAGATCACTGAGGCGGCTCGCGGTATTCGACATAGGCCCGTGAGCGCAGCTCCCGGGTCCAGTCGACGTAGGCCTGCTCAAAACGCTGCTCGCGCATCACGTTGCGGGCTTGCTCACGGACCTGCTTGGGCTCGAGCGCCGTGTTGCGGCGTTCCAGCACCTGGATGAGGTGGACGCCGAAGCGCGACACCACGGGCGCTGACAGCCCGTTGACGGCCAGCTCGTTCATGGCCGCCTCAAACTCCGGCACCATCACACCGGGCGAAGACCATCCCAGATCGCCGCCACTGGCGGCACTGCCATCTTCACTGAACTGACGCGCGATCTCTTCAAAGGTCTTGCTGCCACTTTCGATCTGCTTGCGGTACTCGGCCAATCGGCGAGAAGCCGTGTCGGCGCTGAGCTGAGGCGACGTGCGCAAAAGCACATGCCGCGCTCGGGTTTGAACCACGGTCCCCAGGCTGGCTTCCTTGCGCTCGACCACTTTGAGCACGTGAAAACCGGCGCCAGAACGGGTCAGTTGTGGCGCCACTTCACCGGACTTGAGGCCCTTGATCGCCTCGACAAACAAGTCTGGCAGGCGCGACAAGGGGCGTAGGCCGATCTCGCCGCCTTTGGCACGGTTGCCGTCCTCGGAAATCTCGGCAGCCACCTTGTCAAAGGCCTCGCCCGCCAGGACACGCGCCAAAGCCGACTTGGCGCGGGCCTCGCGCTGTGCCAGCGTGGCCGGGTTCGACCCTTCGGGCACGGTCACGAGGATTTGCGCCACGTTGGTCTCGGCATCGGCATTGGCCACCTGCTTGCGTTCTTCCAGGAATTTGTCGATATCTTCTTCGCTGATGCGAATGCGTTGATAGACCTCTCGCTCACGCAGGCGCTCGATCATGATCTGGTCGCGCAGGTTGCTGCGAAAGCGCCCGTAGTCGATGCCTTCGGCGGCCAGCCGCTGGCGCAACTCCGGGAGCGGAACCTGGTTTTGCTGCGCAATGTTGGCCACCGCGCGATCGATCTCGGGTTCGTCGACCTTCATGCCACTTTCGCGCGCCGAGGTGATCATGGCGCGCTCGTCGATCAAGGCGTCCATGGCCTGGCGACGCAGTTCGGCATCGGGCGGCAGGCGCACGCCAGCGCGCGTGGCCTCCTGCTGCGCGCGCACCACGCGTCGATCGACCTCTCCGGCCGTGACCAGCTCTTGATTGACCACCGCAGCGATGTAGTCACCGTTGTAAGTGGCCGCCGGCAACACCACAGGCGTGGGCGTCTGGGCGGCGCTTTGGGCTTGTGCAGCCGAGCCCACGATCAGCGCAGCAGCGGCCAGACTGGCCCAGGTGAACCCGCGGAGAACAGGCGACAAGGCCAGGGTTTGAAACGATTCAATCATTGGACGGGGGGCCGGTGGGCCGATCTTCGGCGGGCAGGACGCCCGGACTGCGCTCTTCACGCAGCAGGCGGTAACCAGGGATATTGTCCTTCAAGACCTTCAAAGGGTTGGAGCCGATGCGCGACAGGCCCACCAACTCCAGCTGGACCAGCAAACTGGTGGTCGCCTGGCTGCTGCCGGTGGACAACTGCTTGGCCACCACACGGCCAATCCAGCAGCCGGCGTCGTACTCCAGCCCCAGGATGGAATCGGTCAAACGCCGGTCCTTCAGGCTGTAGTTCAGACGGCCTACCGAGTACCAGGCACCGCTGCAGGCGCCGTTGCCAGCGGCCCGCTTGCCAGAACCTGGCTCTGCACCGTAAAGGGGCCACTGCCAGCCCAGTTCCAGCTGCTCGGACAGGCCGCGGGCCAAGCGGTAGGTGGCAGCCGCGGTGCGAAACGGACCCGGCGAGTAGCGCGCACCCACGATCGAGCGCACCGAGCGCCCAATGTCGGGGCTGTACTGCATGGCGCCGTCCAGCGTCCAACCCGGCAGCACGCTGGTCGACCCCAGCAAAAGCGCGTCGGACAAGCGCTGTTCCAGCGGGGCGCCATCGGGGCTGCCGTCAGCCCGTGCCGTGATGCGTTGGCTGCGCAGCAAATAGCGTTGCACCAGACCCAAGCGCAAGGCCTCGGCGCCGCTTTGCACGTCAACCAGCCGGGTCGTGAAGCCGGCGGTGATCTGGTGGGCATCGGACACCCGATCGACGCCGGAAAATGCGTTGTCGCTGTAGAGCGAGACAAAGTTGAAGTCCTTGGCCGCAGAGTCGTAGTTGGGCAGTTGGCTTTGCGCCTTGTACGGGGTGGAAACGTAGAGCACCCTGGGCTCCAGCGTCTGGTGCAAGGGCCGCCCGAAGGCCTGCAACTCGCGCTCGAACTCAAACCCGGCGTCCAGGCTGAAACTGGGAATGGCCCGCGAAGCACGCGGCAAGGCCAGGCCGCCCTGCCGGGTGTTGTCATAGCCCGCAGCGTTGAGCGACAGCTTGGGCACCACCCACCAGCCTGGCTCTCGCCAAGGCCGGCTCAGCGAACCCAAGGCATGGACGCGATCACCCGTCTGGCGCGTGCTGGCCAAGGGTTCATCGCGCGACAGCGCAAAACGATTGAACTCGCCTTCCAAGCTGTATTCCAGCCCACCCACCACCCGGCCACCCAGCCGCGCGCCCACTTGGGGCAGGCGCTCATAAGGGGTGGTGATCAAGGAATCCACGTTTTGCAGCACCTGCCACCGCACCACACGGGCGTACGCCAGGCCTTCGCCCAGACCCACACCTTGCAGGTTGACGGCGCGTTCCAGGGCCAGCCGGGTGGCCAGCAAACGCGGGGTGAAACTGCGGCCGGCGTCTGGAAAGTCTTTCCACCAGTCGGCGTCGGAGACCCGCACCACGTGCGCGCTGTAGCGCAGGTCCAAGGGCCACTGCCCCTCGTGTTGCCAAACCCCGGCCAAGCGGGACCGACCCGCAACCTGGTCGCGCGGCAGCCAGTCCAGGCGCAGTGTGCCGTCGTAGCCGGGCTCCAGGTAGCGCGCCTCGGCGTCCAGGCCCAGGCCGCGCCGGGTCACCAGCCGTGGCGCCAGCGTGGCGTCACGGTTGGGCGCGATGTTCCAGTAGTAGGGCACGGAAAGGCCCACGCCACTGCGGCTGTCGATCTCCACCGACGGCGGCAACCAACCCGATTTGCGCTCGTCACCCAAGGGAAAGCTCAGGGTCGGCATGGCCAGAATGGGCACACCCAAAAAGCGCAACACCGCGCCCCGGGCAATGCCTTCGTTGATGCTCAGGTCCAGGCTGACACTGTCGGTGCGCAAGACCCAATCGGGCTCCTGGCCGTCCTCTCGGGAGCAACTGGTGTAAGACGCGTTGGTCGCGCGGGATCTGGAATTGCCCAGGAACTCGATGCGATCGGCTCGCCCCCCGGCCCCCAGCTGCAGAAACTCGAACCGCGGCTGCAGGAAAAAGCCTTCGAAGCGTTGCACGCTGACTTCCAGCTCGGGGCCCGAGTAGACCGCGCCGTCGCGGCTGACCACCACATGACCCTTGGCATTGGCCAGATCGCGCGGCGTGTCGTAGGACAGCCGGTCAGCCTTGATGACCAAGCCGCCACGGCGGAATTCCACATCGCCTTCAGCCACGGTTTCCAGGTCGGGCTGGCTGCGGATGCTGCGCGCTTGCAGCACGATGGGCAGCAGCCGCGCCGCCTCGGCACGCGGCAAGGGCTTCAGTCGGGTGCTGGACTCCAGTTGCGTGGCTTCGGGCAAAGCACCAGAAGCGGCTCTGGCTGGCGCGGTCTGGGCGCTGACGCTGCTGGCCCACAGCGCGGCGGCCAAGACAGCCAAGGTTGTTCGCATGCGCGGGCGGTGTCCAGGGTGCGGGTTGGTCCCGCAAATTTGTAGAATTGATTATCCATGAGGGCCTTGATGTCACCTGTTTCCTGGCCCGATCCGGCTCGCCAAGCCGCCTTTGAAGCGTGGCTGGACAGCATCACCTTGCAACATGGTCTGCGGCCGGACACCTTGGTCAGCGCCTCGGCAGACGCCAGCTTTCGACGCTACCTGCGCATCCAAGGCCGGGCGCAAAGTTTCATCGTGATGGACGCACCGCCGCCGCGAGAAGACGTGCGGCCTTTCGTGCGCGTGGCTTTGCTGCTGCAGCAGGCCGGGCTGAATGCACCCCGTGTGCTGGCCAGCCAGGCTGAGCAAGGCTTCCTGTTGCTGACGGACCTGGGTGACCGGGTCTATCTGGATGCGCTGAGCGCAGCCTCTGCTCAGCAGGCCGATGTGCTGATGCGCGACGCCATCGCCACCTTGACCCGCTTTCAAAGCCAAGTCCCAGCAGCAGACTTGCCGCTTTTTGATGACCCTCTGCTGCGCACCGAGTTGGCCCTGTTCCCCCAGTGGTGCGTGCAGCGCGAATTTGGCATCACCTGGACGCCCGCCGAGCAGCAAGCCTGGGACAAAACATGTGGCCTCTTGGTCGGCAGCGCGTTGGCACAACCGCAAGTGGCCGTGCACGCCGACTGGATGCCGCGCAACCTGATGGTGGCCCAACCCGGCCAGGCCAGCAACCCGGGCATCCTGGACTTTCAGGACGCTGTGCGCGGGCCCATCACCTATGACATGGCGTCCTTGCTGCGAGACGCCTTCATCTCCTGGCCCGAAGAACAAGAGCTGGACTGGGCCGTGCGCGGCTGGCAGCAGGCACGCGCGGCTGCGCTGCCGGTTGACGCCGACTTTGGTGAACACTGGCGCGCGCTGGAATGGATGGGCTTGCAGCGCCACCTGAAGGTCATGGGCATCTTCTGTCGCTTGAAGCATCGGGACGGCAAGCCACGCTATGCCGACGACCTGCCGCGCTTCTTTGCCTACGCCACCAAGGTGGCCACGCGTTACGGACCGCTCAAGCCCTTGCTGCGGTTGTTGGAGCCGATGTCGGGTGCCTGCGTGAAGCAAGGCTTCACCTTCTAGGAGCCTGTCGGACTTGGGGAACGTCGGCTGCAATTTGGCCGCAGCGGTCCATTTTTCACCGGCCTTTTGTCCCATAGCTACGGCTATGGGCCTGCAAGCCCGTCAAAAACTGTCCTCGCTGGGGCCAAATTTCGCTTCGACGCCCCAAGTCCGACAGGCTCCTAGGCCAGGTCTCGCAGCGTGCGCAGCACGGCGGTGAACGGCTGGCAAAAGGCATAGACCAGGCATAGACCACCCGCGGCCTGCGGCAGCCAGCGGCCCTGCGGCCACAATCGGGCACCGCACCCATTTTGCTTCCGCTTAAGGCTCAACCAAGCCTTGGGCGGTGCCGCTTGTTTGATGTTCACCTTCTTCGAAAACCGCATCCAGCCGACGGCCGTGCCGGGCACTGCGCCGCCACCCGGCCTGCTGGCCTTTTATTGGCACTACATCGGTCAGGCGCGCCAGCTGTTTGGGGCCATGTTCGTCACCTGCTTCATGGTGGCGCTGATCGACACACTGATCCCCGTGTTCATTGGCAAGCTGGTGCGCCTGATGGAAGCCCAGGACCGCGCTGCGGCGCTGGAGCAGGCCCTGCCATCGCTGCTGGGCATGGCGGTCCTGGTGCTGGTGGGCCGGCCGCTGACCCTGCTGCTGGAGAGCCTGGTGCGCAACAACGCCGTCATTCCCGGCGTCATCAGCCTGATCCGTTGGCAAAGCCACTGGCATGTGGTGCGACAAAGCTGGCCCTTTTTCCAGAACGACTTTGCCGGCCGCATTGCCAACCGCGTCATGCAAACCAGCAACGCCGTGCGCGAGAGCGTGGTCAGCTGCATTCGTGCCGTCTGGTACATCGTCATCTACGGCCTGACCTCGTTGGTGCTGATGAGCATGAGCGACTGGCGGCTGGCCGTCCCCACGCTGCTGTGGTTTGTCGGCTATGTGTTCTTCCTCTACAAGTTTGTGCCGCAGATGCGCGACCTGGCCAAGACCAGCTCCGAGCTGCGCAGCCAGGTCATGGGACGGGTGGTGGACAGCTACACCAACATCCTCACCGTCAAGCTCTTTGCGCGCGCCAAGGACGAAGACGCCTACGTGCGCGAGGTGATTGAAGAACACCGCGGCGCCATTGCCGCCCACATGCGCCTGATCACCCGCTTCATGACCACCTTGTCGGCCTTGAATGCAGCGCTGCTGGTCGGCACCGCAGCGATCGGTATCACGCTGTGGGGACAAGGCCGAATCGACGCCGGCACCGTGGCCACCGCCTTGCCGCTGGCCTGGTCGATCGCCAACGTGGCCGGCTTTGTGAGCTGGGAAGTGACCGGCATCTTCGAAAACATCGGCGTGGTGCAAGAGGGCATGGAGACCATCGCCGTGCCACACGCCATGGACGACAAGCCGCAGGCCCAGGAGCTGGTGGTCAACGAGGGCGAGATTCGCTTCGAACACGTCACCTTCACCTACGGCCGCGACGACGGCCAAAAGGTGCTCGACGACCTGAGCCTGACCATCCGCCCTGGCGAGCGGGTGGGTTTGATCGGCCGCTCAGGGGCCGGCAAGAGCACGCTGGTCAACCTGCTGCTGCGCTTTCACGACCTGGAGCAGGGCAGCATCCGCATCGACGGCCATGACGTGCGCGATGTGACGCAAGAAAGCCTGCGCGGAGCCATTGGCATGGTCACCCAAGACACGTCGCTGCTGCACCGCTCCATCGCTGCCAACATCGGCTACGGCCGCGTGGGTGCATCGCGCGCCGAAATCGAAGCCGCTGCGCACAAGGCCCAGGCGCATGAGTTCATCCTGAACCTGCAGGACTGGAAAGGCCGCACTGGCTTCGAAGCTCACGTCGGCGAGCGCGGCGTCAAGCTCAGCGGCGGGCAACGCCAGCGCGTGGCCATTGCGCGGGTGGTGCTCAAGGACGCGCCCATCCTGGTGCTGGATGAAGCCACATCGGCCTTGGACAGCGAGGTCGAACTGGCCATCCAAAGCCAACTGCTGGGCCTGATGGAAGGCAAGACGGTGATCGCCATCGCGCACCGCCTCAGCACCATTGCGCGCATGGACCGGCTGATCGTGCTGGAGCAGGGCCGCATCGTTGAGCAAGGCACGCACGCTGAATTGCTGGCGCTGGGCGTTGAACGGGGCCACTACGCCAAACTGTGGGCGCACCAGAGCGGCGGCTTCTTGGCCGAAGACCTGAAGGACGAGGTGGTGAAGGAGTTGGCATCCAGCACAGCGAGCGCAGGTTTGGGGTGACAGCGCTTGCACGGACAATCTGCGCCCCATGGATCTGCTGACCTTCGGACTTGATTTCATCCTGCACGTCGACCGCCACCTGGCGGACTTTGTGTCGGCCTATGGCAATTGGGTCTACGCGCTGCTGTTTCTGATCATCTTTGTTGAAACCGGCGTCGTCGTGATGCCGTTTCTGCCCGGCGATTCGCTGCTGTTCGTGGTGGGTGCGTTGTGCGGGCTGGGGCTGATGAGCCTGCCGCTGGCCATGGTGCTGCTGGCCGTGGCGGCCATCCTTGGCGACCAGACCAACTACACGATCGGCCGCTACTTCGGGCCAAAGGTCTTTGGCTGGCAGAACTCACGCTGGTTCAACCGCAACGCCTTCGACCGCACCCACGCCTTTTACGAGCAATACGGCGGCATCACGATCGTGCTGGCGCGCTTCATGCCGTTCCTGCGCACCTTTGCGCCTTTCGTGGCGGGTGTGGCAGAAATGACGCGCAGCAAGTTCACGGCTTACAACGTCGGCGGTGCCATCCTGTGGGTAGGCGGGCTGACCCTGGCGGGCTACCTCTTTGGCAACCTGCCCTGGGTGCAAAAGAACCTGTCGATGATCATCTGGGCCATGATCATCGTGCCCGGTCTGATCGTCCTCTTCGGCGCTTGGAAGGCGCGGCGCGCAGCGGCGTGAAAGGTCAGGGACAGGCTGCGATCACCTGCGCCACCGCGGCGGTCAGCTTCTTGCCATAGGGCACATGCAGGAATTCGTTGGGACCGTGGGCATTGCTCTTCGGGCCCAGCACGCCGCAGACCATCATCTGCGCCTTGGGAAAGCCCTTGGCCAGCATGCTCATCAGCGGGATGGTGCCACCTTGCCCGATGTAGCCCACCGGCGCACCAAACTGCGTGTTGGACGCTGCGTTCAGCGCGCCTTCCAGCCACGGCGCCAGTTCGGGCGCGTTCCAGCCGCTGGCGCCCAGCGCGCCCGCGCGGCCATCCGGGTGGAAAGTGACCCTGGCGTTGTAGGGCGCGTTGTCTTCCAGCAAGGTCTTCAGCTTCAAGCTGGCTTCGTTGCCATCCACCAGCGGCGGCAGGCGCAGGCTGAGCTTGAAAGCGGTGTAGGGGCGCAACACGTTGCCGGCGTTGCCCAGATCGGGGAAGCCATCGACCCCCGTCACGCTGAGCGTGGGCCGCCAGGTGCGGTTGAGCAAGGCCTGCACCGGGTCGGTGGTGGTGGGCAGTGACGGGCCGCCGTCCAGACCACAGGACCAGGGGAAGCGCTTCCAGACCTCGTCCTTCAGGATGCCGGCCGTGGTTTGCGCTTGCGCCAGGCGCGAAGCGGGCAACTCACAGTGAAAACTTTCGGGCAGCAGGTGGCCGGTCTTGCTGTCCTCCAGGCGGTCGAGCACCTGGCGCAGGATGCGGAAGGACGATGGCACCAAGCCACTGGCGTCACCCGAGTGAATGCCTTCGGTCAGGATCTCGACCTTGAGCACGCCGCTGACCATGCCGCGCAGGCTGGTGGTCAGCCAGAGTTGGTCGTAGTTGCCCGCACCGCTGTCCAGGCACACCACCAGACCCACATTGCCCAGCCGCGGCTTGAGGGCTTCCAGGTAGACCGGCAAGTCCTGACTGCCACTTTCTTCGCAGCTTTCGATCACACCCACACAGCGCGGGCGGGCAATGCCTTCTTTGTCCAGCGCCTCGATGGCAGTGATGGCGGCGTAGACCGCATAACCGTCGTCCGCGCCGCCGCGGCCATAGAGCAAGCCGTTTTCAAGCTTGGGCGTCCACGGGCCCAGGTCCTTGCGCCAGCCGTTGAACTCGGGTTGCTTGTCCAAATGGCCGTACAGCAGCACGGTGTCGCCTGCGCCTGGTTTGGTGGCGGGAATGTCGAAAAAGATGACCGGCGTGCGACCTTCCATGCGCACCACTTCCAGCGTCAGCCCGGCCACCTTGCGGCTCTCGACCCAGGCCGCGGCGTCACGCACCACGCGGTCCAGCAGGCCGTGCGCGGCCCAGTCCTTGTCGAACATGGGGCTCTTGGCCGGCACCGCGATGTAATCGGTCAGTGCGGGCACGATGCGCTGGTCCCAGGCTTCAGCGGCATAGGCACTGATGCGCTCCAGCGCAGCGGTTTCAGGGGTTCGGGTGGGTGCATTCATGGTGACTCCTCAGGGTGCGACTGCAGGCCAACGGCCCAGCCACTGGGTGAGTTGTCCGAGCACTTCAGCCTGCTCGGGTTCGTTGAAGATCTCGTGCGACAGGCCAGCATAGACCTTGGCTGTGAGCAGCGCTGGCGGGGCCCCGGCAACAAACGCGGCACTGCCGGCGGGCGCCACGCAACGGTCGGCGCCGGCCCACATCAACAGCGTGGGCAAGCGCCACTGGGCCGCGCGGGACTGCACCAGACCGCCCGCATCGACGATGAAACGCACCAGACGTGGTGTCACGCGGTCGTGCACCAAAGGGTCGTCGACATAGGCCTTGACGACCGCCGGGTCGCGGCAGATCCAGTCCGGCTTCAGCCCATTGCCCACCGCCAGCCGGGGTGCTAGCGGGCCGAGCATGGCGAGCAAGAACTTCTGCGCTCCGTTCAGGCCCAGGTCCAGGGCCGGAGATGACAGGACCAGGCCCGACAGCGGGCGCGACCACGGTGCAGGCAGCGGCGCCAGGGCCTCGGCCGCGAAGCGGGCGGCGATCAGCCCGCCCAGGCTGTGCCCCAGCAAGACCAGCGGCCCGCCTGGCAGCTGTCTGCGAATCTGGTCTTGAACCAGGGCCACATCGGCCAGAAAGGCGTGGCTGTCGGCCAGCCCGCCACGCTGGCCGGTGCTGTGGCCATGGCCACGCAGGTCGTGGCCCGTCACATGCCAACCCTGGGCGTTGAGCCACTGCGCCACGTGGGCGTAGCGCCCCAGGTGTTCACCCAGGCCGTGGACGATTTGCACCACGCCCCGCGCCACGCCTTGCGCCGGCCAGTGGTGCAGGTGCAGCGTCAGACCGTCGGTGGTGGTCAATGGGGCCATGTCAACCCGCTTTGGCGTGGCCGGCTCACAGCTTGAAGTCGTAATCGATGATCAGCGGCGCGTGATCGCTGAAACGCTGATCCTTGAAGATGGACGCGCGTCTGGCCGTGGCGGCCATGCCGGGTGTGGCCAGGTGGTAGTCGATGCGCCATCCCACGTTTTTGGCCCAGGCTTGCCCACGCGCGCTCCACCAGGTGTATTGGTCGGGCTCTTTGTTGAGTGTGCGAAACACGTCGACCAACCCCCCTGCGCCCAGCAACTTGCTGACCCAGGCGCGTTCCTCCGGCGTGAAACCGCTGTTCTTGAGGTTGCCCTTCCAGTTCTTCAGGTCGATCTCGTGGTGCGCAATGTTGACATCGCCCATTAGGATGAAATCGCGCTCGGCCTTGAGCTTCATCAGGTGCGGAAACATCTTGCCCAGGAAGCGAAACTTGGCGGCCTGTCGCTCTTCGCCGCTTGAGCCACTGGGAAAGTAACAGCTGATCAGGCTGAGCTTGCGCTTGGCGGTATCAAACCGGGTCTCCACCCAGCGCCCTTCGGCGTCAAACTCTTTGTTGCCAAAGCCCACCAACACCTCGCTGGGCGCCTTCTTGGTGTAGATGCCCACCCCGGAGTAGCCCTTTTTCTGAGCAAAGTGAAAGTGGCCCTGGAGACCGGCCACCCGGTCCAGCTGGCCGGACACATCTTCCGACTGGGCTTTGACTTCTTGCACGCCCATACAATCTGCGTCCACGCTCTCGGCCCATTGGACAAAACCCTTTTTGGCCGCCGACCGAATGCCGTTGACGTTGAGCGTGACGAGTCTGAATGCCAAAGGGCCCCCGGTACAGAAGATGAACAACGACGACAAGCCTGAGCTGGCGCAGCAGTTTGTGCAGTTTGCAGTGCAGGCCGACGTGCTGCGGTTTGGCGAGTTCAAGACCAAGGCCGGCCGTTTGTCGCCCTATTTCTTCAATGCCGGCTTGTTCGACGACGGTGCCAAACTGGGCCGCTTGGCGGAATTCTATGCACGTCGCCTGATCAGCAGTGATCTGGGTTTCGATATGTTGTTCGGCCCCGCCTACAAGGGCATCACGTTGGCTTCAGCGGTGGCTGTGGAACTGGCCCGACAAGGTCGAAATGTGCCCTTTGCCTACAACCGCAAGGAAGCCAAAGACCATGGCGAAGGCGGCACCCTTGTCGGCGCACCGGTGCGCGGCCGCGTTCTGATCATTGACGACGTCATTTCAGCAGGAACCTCGGTGCGCGAATCCATCACCATGATCAGGGCCGCTGGCGCGCAGCCGTGCGGTGTGGTCATCGCATTGGACCGCCAAGAGCGCGCCACCGACGGCGGCGAAGACGCCGCCTGGAGCGCCGTGCAGTTTGTCAACCGACAACTGGGTCTGCCCGTCGTGGCCATCGCCACGCTGGCAGACTTGCTGAGTTTCCTGCAAGGCGCAGCGGCGCCAGAAGTGGCGGCCCATGGGCCCGCCGTGCAGGCCTATCGCGCACGGTACGGGGTGTGACATGAACGGCGCCATTCGTCGGGCCGTCCTCGGGCCAACCCACCTGATCGGCTTGCTGGGCTTGCTGGGCTTGCTCACGGCACTGGATGTCACAGCCCAAACGGTGCCACCGGGTGCTGGCGGCATTTACACCTGCATCGACGGCAAAGGGCGAAGGCTCACCGCAGACCGCCCCATCGCCGAGTGCGCGCACAAAGACCAACAGCTGCTCAACCGCGATGGCTCGGTGCGCGCGATCATTTCGGCGACGATGACCGCTGAAGAGCGCGCTGACATGGACGCCAAAGAACGCTTGGCTGCTGAAGCGCGAGCCGCTCAGGTCGATGCCATCCGCAGAGACCGCAATCTGGTGGCCCGCTTCCCCAACGAAGCCGCGCACAACAGGGCCCGCGAGGCCGCCGCCGACACCGTGCGCCTGGCCATGAAGGCCAGCGAGCTTCGCCTTCGTGAGCTGGAGTCCGAACGCAAACCGTTGCGCGAAGAAGCCGAGTTTTACAAAGGTAAGACGCTTCCGGCCAAACTCAAGGCTGCGTTGGATGCGAATGACGCCTCACTGGACGCCCAACGAGGTGCCGCTGCCACCCAGGAAGTGGAGTTGGTCCGCATCAACAAACTCTACGACACTGAGCTGAACCGTCTTCAGCGCTTGTGGGCTGGCGCCCAACCGGGTTCACTGGGACCACTTGCGTTGCCAGCAGCCATCGCCACGCGCCCGACAACGGCCACCAAGCCTGCGGTCGGCGCTTCTCGCTGAACCACAGCACCTGGACCACAGAACCCCATAGCCGCGCAGACGCTTGGTTGCACTGAGGTCCGCCAGCTTCAACCCATGCCAAGGCTTTTGCGCAGCAAGTCACTGGCCTGGGTCGGGTTGGCCTTGCCTTTGCTGGCTTTCATGACCTGACCGACCAGCGAATTGAAGGCCTTGTCCTTGCCGGCACGAACTTCCGCCACCGACTTTTGATTGGCCGCCAAGACCTCATCCACGATGGCTTGGAGAGCGCCGCTGTCGCTCATCTGCTTCAGACCCTTGGCCTCGATGACGGCGTCGACATCGTCGCTATCGCCAATCCACAGCGTTTCAAACACCTGGCGTGCACCGTTGTGCGACAGCGTGCCATCGGCCACCCGGCGGATCAGGGCCGCCAGCGTGACAGGCGCCAGCTTCATCGAGGTGATGTCGCCGTTCTGGGCGTTGAGCCGCTTGGAAACTTCTCCCATCAGCCAGTTGGCGGCCAGTTTGGGCTGGCCACTGGCGTCGCGCACCGTTTCATAGACGCGGGCAAAGGCCAGGCTCTGGGTCATCATGGCCGCGTCAGCCGGCAGCAGGCCATCGTCGCGCTGGAACCGGCTGGCCATGGCAGCCGGCATTTCGGGCATGCTGGCTCGCACCTCGTCGACCCAGGCTTGAGAAATCACCAGCGGCGGCAGGTCGGGATCGGGGAAGTAACGGTAGTCGTGCGCGTCTTCCTTGCTGCGCATGGCGCGGGTTTCACCAGTGTCCGGGTTGAACAGCACCGTGGCCTGTTCAATGGCCAGGCCATCTTCCAGGCGGTCGATCTGCCACTGCACCTCAAAGTCAACCGCCTGCTGCAGAAATCGAAAGCTGTTCAGGTTCTTGATTTCGCGGCGTGTGCCCAATGACTGCCCGGGCTTGCGAACCGACACGTTGGCGTCGCAGCGAAAGCTGCCCTCTTGCATGTTGCCGTCACAGATGCCCAGCCACATCACCAGCGTGTGCAGGGCTTTGGCGTATTCCACCGCTTCCTGGCTGGAACGCATGTCGGGCTCGGACACGATCTCGAGCAGCGGCGTGCCCGCGCGGTTGAGGTCGATCCCGGTCTGGCCGGCAAAGTCTTCGTGCAGACTCTTGCCCGCGTCTTCTTCCAGGTGGGCGCGTGTCAGGCGCACCGAACGCGGCGCGCCGTTGAGGATGAAATCGATGCGTCCGCCTTGCACCACCGGGATCTCGTACTGGCTGATCTGGTAGCCCTTGGGCAGGTCGGGGTAGAAGTAGTTCTTGCGAGCAAAGATTGACACCGGTGCGACCTTGGCGCCGACCGCCAGGCCCAGGCGGATGGCGCGCTCTACCGCGCCCCGGTTCATCACCGGCAGGGTGCCCGGCAAGGCCAGGTCGACTGCACAGGCCTGGGTGTTGGCGGCTGCGCCAACCTGGGTGCTTGCACCACTGAAGATTTTGCTGGCGGTGGACAGCTGGGCGTGGGTCTCCAGGCCGATGACGACCTCATAACCACGAATCAAGGGGGCTGGGCTGGGCATGTCGGCTTTTCAAAAACCTGGGGGCACACGGGTGTGAAAGTCGGTGGCTTGTTGCAAGGCGTGGGCAGTGTGCAGCAGCAGGCCTTCATCAAAGTAATTGCCAATGAGCTGCAGGCCCACCGGCATGCCACCCGCGCCAGTGCCAGCCGGCACGCTCATGCCCGGCAGGCCGGCCAGGCTGGCGGGCAGGGTAAAGATATCGGCCAGGTAGGCCTGCAAGGGGTCAGCCGCCTGCGCGCCCAGCTTCCAGGCCACCGTCGGTGCCACCGGCCCGGCGATGACGTCGCAGTGCTGGAAGCAGGCCTGGAAGTCGTCGGCGATCATGCGGCGCAGTTTTTGCGCCTGCAGGTAATAGGCGTCGTAGTAGCCGTGTGACAGCACGTAGGTGCCGATCATGATGCGGCGCTTGACTTCGGGGCCAAAGCCCTGGGCGCGGCTTTTTTTGTACATGTCCATCAGGTCGCCATGTTCAGGCGCCCGGTGGCCAAACTTGACGCCATCAAAGCGGCTCAGGTTGGAGCTGGCCTCGGCCGGCGCGATAATGTAGTAAACCGGGATCGACAGCTGGGTGCGTGGCAAGGTCACGTCCACCAACGTCGCGCCCAGTTTTTCCAGCTCAGCCAAAGCGGCGCGCACCGCGCCGTCCACGTCGGCAGCCAGGGCGTCCGGGAAAAACTCGCGTGGCAGCCCGATGCGCAGACCCCGCAGCGGCTGGGCCGCCGTGGCCTGCGGCCGCGGTGCCAGCATCGCGGCCACATAGTCTTGCGGCGGCCGCTCAGCGCTGGTGGCGTCGCGCTCGTCGAAACCACCCATGGCCGACAGCAGCATGGCGCAGTCGCGAGCACTGCGCGCCATGGGGCCGGCCTGGTCCAGGCTGGAAGCAAACGCCACCATGCCGTAGCGGCTGCAAACGCCGTACGTGGGCTTGATGCCGGTGATACCGGTGAAGCTGGCCGGTTGGCGGATCGAGCCACCAGTGTCGGTGCCTGTGGCGCCAGGCACCAGGCGCGCCGCCACCGCTGCCGCACTGCCACCCGATGAGCCGCCGGGAACACGGGTCCTGTCCCAGGGGTTCTGCACCGCGCCAAAAGCCGAGTTTTCGTTGGCCGAACCCATCGCGAACTCGTCGCAATTGAGTTTGCCCAATGTCACCGTGCCAGCTTCCAAAAGCCGAGCCACCACGGTGGCGTCGAAAGGACTGGCGTAGCCCGCCAGCATCTTGGAACCGGCTGTGGACACAAGCCCACGGGTCACAAAAATGTCCTTGTGGGCCAACGGTACGCCAGTCAAGGGTCCAGCCAGACCCTGCGCGCGGCGTGCGTCAGCGGCTTTCGCTTGAGCCATGGCCGCCGCCTGATCGGTGGCCAGAAAGGCGCCCAGGCTGCGGTGCGCGCTCAAGCCTTGATACAGCGCCTGGACGGCTTCCACGCTGGACAACTGCCGGGCCGCAAAGGCCTGAGACAGCTCGGCCACCCCCAGCTCATGCACCGCCTTCATTCGATCACCTTGGGCACCAGAAAAAAGCCGTTTTCGACGGCCGGCGCACTGCGCTGATTGGCCTCGATGTCAACCATCTCGGTGACCACGTCGTCACGCAGCCGGAGGGTGACTTCGGCCACCGCCGACAGGGGCGTGTACAGCGGCTCCACGCCGTGGGTGTCGACCGCGCCCATTTGCTGCACGATGTCGAAAAAGTCGTTGAGCTGGGTCAGCATTTGCGATTGCTCCAACGCCGATAAATCCAGTCGGGCGAGGTGGGCGATGCGGCTCACGTCCTGGGGGGTCAATGCCATCGTGTTTTGAGTGGGGTAGCAGCTCTCACCCAGGCGCCCGACTGCTGAAAAAAGCAGCGCTGCACCTCGGGGAAATGGGTTGGATACGTTATTATCCCCGGTTACTTGTAGGTCCAGCTTAAAGGGTGCCACCAAGGCTATGCTAGGCCTCGGTCAACGCCTTGCAGCACTGCGATTGACAAGCCCGAACATCCCTCCTTCACCCCGGACCCACGCGGCAGACTGCTGCACACCGGCACCGTTGCCCCGCGCACAGCCGCCCTGCACGCCACGCGCCACGGCGCTCCGCCATCCCTCATTTGCCATCCATGTTTGCTGCCTCCCTGCGCCGCTATTTCTCCACCGACCTGGCCATCGACCTGGGCACCGCCAACACGCTGATCTATGTGCGTGGCAAAGGCATCGTGCTCGACGAGCCCTCGGTTGTCGCCATCCGCCACGAAGGCGGTCCACAAGGCAAAAAAACCATCCAGGCCGTGGGCAAGGACGCCAAGGCCATGCTGGGCAAGGTGCCCGGCAACATCGAAGCCATCCGCCCGATGAGAGACGGCGTCATCGCCGACTTCACCGTCACCGAGCAGATGCTCAAGCAGTTCATCAAGATGGTCCACCCGCGTGGCATCTTGCGTCCCAGCCCACGCATCATCATCTGCGTGCCCTGCGGTTCGACGCAGGTTGAGCGCCGCGCCATCCGCGAGTCGGCGCTCGGCGCTGGTGCGTCAGACGTGTACCTGATCGAAGAGCCCATGGCCGCGGCCATCGGTGCCGGTTTGCCCGTCAGTGAAGCCAGCGGTTCGATGGTGGTGGACGTCGGTGGTGGCACCACTGAAGTCGGCGTCATCAGTCTGGGCGGCATGGTCTACAAAGGCAGCATCCGCGTCGGTGGCGACAAATTCGACGAAGCCATCATCAACTACATCCGCCGCAACTACGGCATGTTGATCGGCGAGCCCACGGCCGAGTCCATCAAGAAGACCATTGGCAGCGCCTTCCCCGGCAGCGAAGTCAAGGAAATGGAAGTCAAGGGACGCAACCTCAGCGAGGGCGTGCCGCGCAGCTTCACCATCAGCAGCAACGAGATTCTTGAAGCGCTGACCGACCCGCTCAACCAGATGGTCAGCGCGGTCAAGAACGCACTCGAACAAACGCCCCCCGAGCTGGGTGCCGACATCGCCGAGCGCGGCATGATGCTGACGGGCGGCGGTGCGCTGCTGCGCGACCTGGACCGCCTGCTGGCCGAAGAAACCGGCCTGCCCGTGCTGGTGGCCGAAGACCCGCTGACCTGCGTGGTGCGCGGCTGCGGCATGGCGCTGGAACGCATGGAACGCCTGGGGTCGATCTTCACTTCGGAATGACCCCCGACTAACATGTTCTTGGCGAATCAGCAGCACCCCATGGTCGCGCTGTGCTCGCCGCCCGATGCAAGCCTGGCCCTTCGGCGACCCACACCACGGCCGATCTGACGCCAGCCAACCCGCACCGACGCCGTCATGCCACTGGGCACCCTCGACCGCACACCGCCCCCGTTTTTCCGCCAGGGCCCGTCGGCCCTGACCAAGCTCATCTTTTTTTCGGCGCTGGCGCTGTTTCTGATGGTGTCCGACGTGCGTTTCAAACTGGTGGAGCCGCTGCGTCAGGCTGCAGCCGTGGCCCTGCTGCCGTTGCAGCGCGCGCTGGCGGTTCCGGTCGAAGCGTGGAACGGCGGTGGCGACTACCTGCGCGGGCTCAACCAGGCCCAGGCTGCCGAACGCGACGCGCGTGCGCGCATGGCGGCGGTGGCCGAACGAGCGGCCCGCACCGACCAACTGGCTCAGGAAAACGCCCGGCTGCGGGCCATGCTGGAACTGCGACCCGCCATCGCCGTGCGCTCGGTGACCGCCGAGCTCTTGTTCGAGGCTGCAGATCCGTTTTCGCGCAAGGTCTTCATCGACCGCGGCAGCCAGCACGGGGTGTTGCCTGGCGCGCCCGTCATCAATGAGGCCGGCGTGCTGGGTCAGGTCACCCACGCCTACCCGCTGACGTCCGAAGTGACCCTGCTCTCTGACAAGGACGCCGCCATCCCGGTCATCAACACCCGCACCCAGCAACGCAGCGCAGCCTTTGGCGTGGGTGGGTCGGCTGGCATGGAATTGCGCTTCATGTCGGGCAACGCCGACGTTCAAGTCGGCGACCTGCTGCACACCGGCGGGCTCGACGGTGTCTATCCGCCCGGCCTTCCCGTTGCGCTGGTGGTGGCGGTCGAACGGCGGATGGAATCAGGCTTCGCCCGCATCGCCCTGACACCGTCGGCAAATGCCGATGGCGTGCGCCATGTGCTGGTACTGGAGCCGCTGTCGGTGCAATTGCCCGCCCGGCCTGCGCCGCCAGCGGCGCCCGAAGCCGGCAAAGCCGAGCGCAAGTTGACAACCCCTCGGCGCGCGGTCTCGGCACCATGACAGCCGGGCTTGCAGTGAAACCGTTGGCGGGGGCAACGCCATGATCATGCCGCGCGGTGCCAACCAACTGCTGCTGCCGGCCAACCCGTTTTTCATCGGTCTGTCCCTGCTGCTGGCTTTTGCGCTGAACCTTTTGCCGCTGGGGCGGCAACCGGCCATGCCCGACTTTCTGGCACTGGTGCTGGTGTTCTGGAACGTGCACCAGCCGCGTCGTGTGGGTGTGGGGGTGGCCTTTGTGTTTGGCTTGCTGATGGACGTGCATGCCGGCGCGCTGCTGGGCCAACACGCCCTGGCCTACACGCTGCTGAGTTTTGTGGCCATCTCGATTCACCGCCGTCTGCTGTGGTTTGGGGTGGTCGAACAGGCACTGCAGATCGTGCCGGTGTTTTACGCCGCGCAAATCCTGTCCCTGGTGGTGCGCCTGATGGCCGGCGACATGTTTCCGGGTTGGTGGTATTTCCTGGCCCCGGCACTTGAGGCCCTGCTGTGGCCGGTGGTCACGCTGCTGCTGCTGGCGCCACAGCGCCGGGCCCCCGACCCGGATCAGAACCGCCCCCTATGAGCCTGAGCGTTCTGCGCGACGTTGAACAGGAAGTGGACCGCTTTCGCGGCCGGGTACTGGCCGCAGGCGTGTTCGTGCTGTTGGCATTCTTGCTGCTGGCCACCCGCCTGATCTACCTGCAGGTCTTTCGCCACGAAGAGCTGGCCACCCAGGCCGAGGCCAACCGCATCGCGGTGGTGCCCATCGTGCCCAACCGCGGCATCATCGTCGACCGCCATGGCGTTGTGCTGGCCACCAACTACTCGGCCTACACCTTGGAAATTTCGCCCCGTCGGGGCCGTTTCGGCGGCAAGGGCGGGGCCGGCGAACTGGATGCCTTGGTGGACCAGCTCTCAGCCATTGTCGACATCTCGGCGCGCGACCGCCGCCGCTTCAAGCGGCTGCAAGAAGAGATGAAGGGCGCCGAGTCCCTGCCCATCCGGACCAAGCTCAGCGACGAAGAAGTGGCCCGCTTCACCGCACAGCGCTTTCGTTTCCCCGGTGTCGAAGTCAAAGCCCGTCTCTTTCGCAGTTATCCACTGGGCGAAACCGGCAGCCACCTGCTGGGCTACATCGGCCGCATCAACCCGGCCGAAAAGAAGGCCATGGAGGACTGGGAAGAAGCAGACCAGGGCAACTACAAGGGCACCGAATACATCGGCAAGCTGGGTCTGGAACAAAGCTACGAACGCCAGCTGCACGGAACCGCCGGTTTCGAAGAAGTGGAAACCAGCGCCGGCGGCCGTGCCGTGCGTCGGCTGCGCAGCCATGCCCCCACGCCGGGCGACAAGCTGGTGTTGTCCATCGACATCCGCCTGCAGGCGCTGGTAGAGGACATGTTTGGCGACCGTCGCGGCGCACTGGTGGCCTTGGACCCCCGCACTGGCGAGGTGCTGGCCTTCGTCAGCAAACCCAGCTTTGACCCCAACCTGTTTGTCGATGGCATCGACGCCGAGAGCTGGCGTGATCTCATTGAAAGCATCGACAAGCCCTTGCTCAACCGCGCTCTGCGCGGCACCTACCCGCCGGGGTCGACCTTCAAGCCCTTCATGGCCATGGCCGCACTCAACACCGGCAAGCGCAGCGCCAGCACCGTCATTCACGATGGTGGCACCTTCCAGTTTGGCAACCACACGTTTCGCAGCCATGGCGACAAGGGGCTGGGCGCGGTCGACATGACGCGCTCCATCGTCGCCAGCAGCAACGTCTACTACTACTCGCTGGCCAACGAGATGGGCGTCGATCTGATGCATGAGCAGCTCGCGCCCTTCAGTTTTGGCGTCAAGACCGGCATCGACGTGGAAGGTGAAGTGACCGGCGTGCTGCCGTCCACCGCGTGGAAGAAGAAGTACTACAAGAAGCCAGAGCAGCAACGCTGGTACGCCGGGGAAACCATCTCCCTGGGCATTGGGCAGGGCTACAACAACTTCACGATGCTGCAGCTGGCCAGCGCCACCGCCACCCTGGTCTCGGGCGGGCAGCGTTTCAAACCCCGCCTGGTTCGTGAGATTGAAGACGCCATCACCGCGCAGCGCAAGCGCGTGGCCAGTGACGCCTTGGAGCCCTTGCCCATCAAGCCCGAGCATGCCGAGCTGATACGCCGCGCGCTCCACGGTGTGACCCAGCAAGGCACCTCGACACGGGTGTTTGCAGGCGCACCGTACGCCAGCGGCGGCAAAACCGGTACGGCGCAGGCGGTCGGCGTGAAGCAGAACGAAAAGTACAACGCCGCCAAACTGGAAGAACACAAGCGCGACCACTCGCTGTACATCGCAGCGGCGCCCATCGATGCGCCAACGGTGGTGTTGGCGGTGGTGGTAGAAAACGCGGGTTTTGGCGCCGAGGCGGCGGCGCCCATGGCGCGCCGCGTTTTCGACTTCTGGCTGCAAGGCCAATACCCCAGCGAGGAAGACCTGGTGCTGACCCGCCAGGGCAAGTCCAGCGCGCCCATCGGCGTGCCGCGTCGCGCGGCAGACATGCCGTTGCCGGGTCAAACGGCCTGGGTCGCGCCGGCCGCAGCTGCATCGGCACCGCTGCCCCACGCTGTGCGTGCGGCGGTGGCTGGGCGTGCGGCGACAGCGCAAAACGTTGCCGCCGTGAGATCCAGCCCGTGAACGCGGTTTTTGAGCGTCCCTCGGTCTGGCTGCGGGCGCGCCAGGTGTTCGCCGGCTTTGATGGCCCTTTGCTGATCGCCATCTTGATGCTGGCCGGCATCGGGCTGGTGACCATGTACTCGGCCGGTCACGACCACGGCACCCGCTTTGTCGACCACGGGCGCAACATGATCATCGCCGTGCTGGTGATGTTTTTTGTCGCCCAGATTCCGCCCCAGAAGCTGCTGCAGTTGGCCGTGCCACTGTATGCGGCTGGCGTGGCCTTGCTGCTGGCCACCGCACTCTTTGGCATCACGCGCAAGGGCGCCACGCGTTGGCTGGACGTGGGGCCCATGGTGATCCAGCCCAGCGAGGTTCTGAAGATCGCCATGCCCTTGATGCTGGCGTGGTGGTTCCAGAAGCGCGAAGGTCAGTTGCGGCTGATGGACTTCTTTGTCGCCGGCACGCTGCTGCTGATTCCCGTGGCGCTGGTCATCAAGCAGCCCGATCTGGGCACCGCCTTGCTGATCCTGGCCAGCGGCCTTTACGTGATGTTCTTCGCCGGTCTGTCGTGGCGCCTGGTCATTCCGGTGCTGGTGCTGGGGGCCATGGGTGCGGTCACACTGGTCATCACGGCCGACGCCATCTGCCAACCTGGCGTGAACTGGCCTTTTTTGCGCGACTACCAGCAGACCCGTGTGTGCACGCTGCTCGACCCGAGCAAGGACCCTTTGGGCAAGGGCTTCCACATCCTGCAAGGCATGATCGCCATTGGCTCAGGTGGCCTCAGCGGCAGGGGCTTCATGCAGGGCACACAGACCCACCTGGAATTCATCCCCGAACGCACCACCGATTTCATTTTTGCGGCCTTCTCCGAAGAATTCGGTCTGGCCGGCGTGTTGCTGCTGCTGGGCAGTTTCACCTTCTTGATTTTTCGCGGCTTGATGATTGCCGCCGAAGCACCCACCGTCTTCACACGCCTGCTGGCGAGCGCGGTGACGTTGGGGTTTTTCACCTACGCCTTTGTCAACATGGGCATGGTCAGTGGCATCCTGCCCGTGGTGGGCGTGCCCTTGCCCTTCATCAGCTACGGCGGCACCGCCATGGTCACGCTCGGGTTGGGGTTGGGCATCTTGATGTCGGTGGCACGCAGCCGAAGGCTGATGCAAAGCTAAACCACATGGTCTCCGGAGGGTTCGGCCCGCGCTGCAGGGCCAGGCCCCGCCCTGAGGCCGGCCCCCAAACGCAACCGGACCGTGAACAGCGCGCCTGGCGAGCTGCCGGGCACTGAAGCCCGCGCGCGCGCGTCCGCCACCGTAACTTCGCCATCGTGGTGCAGGGCAATTTCTTGCACGATCGCCAGGCCCAGCCCGCTGCCATCCACCAAGGTGCCCAGCGAGCGGTAAAACGGCCGGAAGATGGCTTCGCGCTCACCAACCGCCACCCCAGGCCCCGTGTCTTCCACTTGCACCACGGCCACCTGACCAAAAGGGTCGGGCACCACGCGGGCCGTCACCGACCCGCCGCCGGGTGTGTATTGCAGCGCGTTGTCCACCAGGTTGCGCACCATTTCACCCAGCAGCACCGGCTCGCCTTGCAGATAGACCGGCTCGTCCGAAGCAGGGCCTTCGTAGCCCAGGTCGATGCGCCGGTCCATGGCCTTGGGCACAAAGTCGCGCACAACACCCCGGGTGACCTCGGCCAAGTCAACCTGCACCCGGCGCATCACCTGGCCGGTGTCCTCGGCTCGCGCCATCGCCAGCAGTTGATTGACCATGTTGGCTGCCCGCTGACTGGACAGCGCAATCTGCGTCAGGCTGTGTTTCATCGACTCGCGGTCGCCCCGGCCACTGTCGATTTCGCGGGTGGCCAACTCGGCCTGCATGCGCAGGCCGGCCAGGGGGGTTTTGAGTTGGTGCGCCGCGTCGGCCAGAAAGTGGCGCTGTGTGGCGATGGTCTGGTCCAGCCGCTGCAGCAGGTCGTTGATGGCCCCCACCAAGGGCGCCACTTCGTCGGGCACGCCTGCCACCGGTATGGGGCTGAGATCCGTGCTGGTGCGCCGCCGAATGCGCTGCTGCAGTTCAGCCAGCGGCCTGACACCGCGGGCCAAAGCAAACCAGACCAACAACACGGCCAGGGGCAGGATCACAAACTGGGGTAACAGCACGCCCTTGATGATCTCGGTGGCCAGTCGCGAACGCCGGTCCAGCGTTTCAGCCACCTGCACCAGCGCTTCGCCCTGGCCGTCCGCACCGGGCAGCAGCAGGAAAGCCACCCGGACCGGGGCGTCGAGCATCACGTCGTCGCGGAACTGCACGCCCCCTTGACCCTGCGGCTCATGCTCGGGCACGGTGAGGCGCGGGTCGCCGGCGATCAACTCACCTCGGGAGCCCAAAACCTGGAAGTAGATGCGGTCATCGTCACCGTCATCGCTGCGAATGAAGGCGGCCGCGGCGCGTTCGAGCTCACGCCGCCGCACCACCGCCGGGTGCGCGCCTTCCGACAACTGCGCCGTGGACTGACGCGCCAGCGCCAGCACCACTTCGGCCAAGGCGCGGTCATAAGGGTGGTTGGCAATGGCCTGCGCCACCACCCATGTCAGGCCCAGGCTCATGGGCCACAGCAACAGCAGCGGCGCGAGCATCCAGTCCAGGATCTCGCCAAACAGCGAACGCTGCTCGTTTTGCTGGCGGCCAAACATCAGTTGGGATTCATGCCGAACGCCGAACCGAGCCGAGGTTTGCGGCCGATGCAGGGTTCGCTTTCAGCGCTGAACTCAACACGCGGCGGACAACACAAAAGCTCATGAGCAAATGTCACTTGGTTACTTTGCTCATCCCCCTCGGGGGGCGGCGGCAACGCCGCCTGGGGGCGCTCTTAGGCTGATGATGGCCAGCGCGGTCGTCGTTTTATTCACCGCCTGCGCCAGCGTGCCCGGCACGCCGCCACCGCCCAAAGAAGACCCTTGGGAAAACTTCAACCGCAAGGTCTACAGCTTCAACGAATCCGTTGATGAAGCCGTGCTCAAGCCAGTGGCAGAGGCCTACCGCAAGGTCGTGCCCCAGCTGGTGCGCACGGGCGTGAGCAACGTGCTGGGCAACGTCGGCGATGTCTGGTCGGCAGTCAACCACCTGTTGCAGGGCAAGATCCACGCCGGGCTGGACATGGGCATGCGCGTGCTGACCAACACCGTGTTTGGGTTGGGCGGCCTTTTGGACCCCGCGACTGAAATGGGGCTGACGCGCCGCTCCGAGGACTTCGGCCAAACGCTGGGCCGCTGGGGCGTGGGCACGGGCCCCTACCTGGTTCTGCCCTTGCTGGGCCCGTCGACCTTGCGTGACTCGGGCGCCTTGTTGGTGGACCGGCAGGCCTCGGTGTCCAACTTCATTAGCAACAGCAACAGCAACACGGCTTACGGTGTGACCGCACTTGAAATCGTCAACCTGCGGGCCAGTTTGCTGGGGGCGTCGCAACTGCTGGACTCGGTGGCGCTGGACAAATACAGTTTCTTGCGCCAAGCGTTTCTGTCTCGAAGGCTGGATGCGGTGTACGACGGCGCGCCACCGTTGGAAAATTTTGACGAAGAACCCGATTCTGCGGCCGCGCCGACCGCAGGCAAGCCTGCATCCGCACCTGCATCTGCACCCCCAGCTCCATCTCCGCCAGCGCCCAGGTGAACCAAGACCACCGCTGCCGCGTTAAGGGCAGACGGCACGCCCTGACGGGCCGTTGATGAAAAGGACTGTTGTGCTCAAAAACTTGTTCAAGTCGATGGTCAGTGTGGCCTTGGTGGTCGCTGTGGCCCAAGCCCATGCTGACGGTCCCGCTGATGCGCTGGTGCGCCAGATTTCGGTCGACGTGATCGAAACCGCCAAATCGGACAAGGCCATTCAAGGCGGCGACCTGGCCCGCATTTCGGCCTTGGTCGAAAGCAAGGTCATGCCGCACGTCAACTTTGAAGTGGTGACCCGCTCGGCTGTGGGACCGCAATGGCGCAGCGCCACGCCTGAACAACGCGGCAAGTTGCAGGCCGAGTTCAAGACCTTGTTGGTGCGCGTTTATGCTGGCGCCATCTCGCAGTTGCGGGACCAGACCGTCGAGGTCACCAAGACCTTGCCCGTGCCTGGCGGCAGCCAGGTTGTGGTGCAGACCGAGGTGCGCGGCAAAGGCGAACCCATCAAGCTGGACTACCGCCTGGACAAGGTGGCTGAAGTCTGGAAGATCATCGACGTCAACGTCGGCGGCCTGTGGCTGGTGCAGAACTACCGTTCGCAGTTTGCCCAAGAGTTGGGCAAGGGCGGCATCGACGGTTTGATCGCCACGCTGACCGAGCGTAACAAGAACGCCGGCAAGAGCTGATTCACCATGCAGTTGCCCGGCAAGGCCACACTTGAGCAAGCCGCCGCATTGGCGGCTGATCTGCCGCAAGCTCTGGCTGGCAGCACGGGGGTTTTTCGAATCGATGCCTCAGCCGTTATAGAAGTCGACAGCTCCACCATCGCGCTGTTGCTGCAAGCCCAGCGCCTGGCCCAAGCCGCGGGCCGCAGCTTTGAAGTCACCGGCCTGCCGCCCAAGCTGCTGGCCCTGGCCAGCCTTTACGGTGTGGATTCGCTGTTGGCGTCGCCGACCGAACGGCCGATCGAACTCCCGATCGAGCGGTCCGTCGGCTGACGGTCGGCGTAGCGGCGTTCGCGCAGGTTTTTCTTGATCGCCTGCAGCATCGGCCGCAGTTGCGCCGAGCCCAGGCGCAGGGCCACGCCGGTGGTCAGGATGTCGATGATCAACAGGTGCAGCAGGCGCGACACCATCGGGCTGTAGCGGTCGGCATCTTCGGGGTGATCGGCGGCCAGCATGATGTGCTCGCTGCCGTGGCGCGCCTGCTGCGCCAACGGGGAACCGCTGGCGGTGATGATGATCACCGTGGCCCCGCGCTTGCGCGCGATCTCGGCCACGTCCAACAGGTCGCGGCTGCGGCCTGAGTTGCTGATGATCACGGCGCAGTCTCCGGGCTTGAGCATGGTGGCGCTCATGACCTGCATGTGGCCGTCGCTGACCGCCGCAGCGATGACGCCCAAGCGGAAGAACTTGTGCTGCGCATCCTGCGCCACGATGCCGGAGTTGCCAACGCCGTAGAACTCGATGCGCCGGCCCTGCTCAGACCTGCGCCCCGTCTCTGCCAGCGCCTGGATGGCCCGTTCGACGGCAGGCGCGGCGGCAGCGTTGCGGTAGCGCAGCATCGCAGCCACGGCGTTGTCGATGACCTTGACGACGATGTCGCCGGCCTTGTCGTCGTCGTCCACCGAGCGGTGCACGAAGGGCACGCCCTCGTTGACGCTGCCGGCCAGCTTGAGCTTGAAGTCGGCCAGGCCGTCGTAGCCCACGCTGCGGCAAAACCGCACCACGGTGGGTTTGCTGACGTGTGCGCGCAATGAGAGCTCTGACACGGGCAGCGTGGCAAAGCTGCGTGGGTCGGTCAGCAGCAACTTGGCCACCCGCTGCTCGGCTGGCGGCAGGGCCGGGATGGAAGCGCGAATGCGATCCAGCATGGGGTGTGTCTCCCAGGTCATCAGAACTCGGTGGCACCCAGGCCGACGAATGTGTTGTTCAGCATCAGCTTGCTCACCGGCGACTTCAGCTTGGCTTCATGCACACGCACAAAGATGGCCGGCAGCCGGGCCCGGTTGATGAAGGTGTTGTTCTCGACATGCAGCCGGTGGACCCGGCCATCCACGTCACCTTCGGCACCAAAGGCCAGCATGCTCAGGTTGCTGGTGTCGGCCGATTGTTCGATGGTGTTGCCCACCACATGGGCCACACCGCCGTTGGGGAACTCCAGCTCATAGGCCGCGCTGCCACCGATGCCGTCCACCAACTGGTTGTTGCGAACCTGGTTTTCGCGGGCCCGGCTCTTGACCAGATGGGCCTGCCGGCCCTGGCTCAAGTGGCTGTCGCTCAGGCTGAAGCGCGCGATGGCGCCGACGTACAGCAAGTGCGGCAGCCGCGACGTGGTCGGTGCATCGGCAAAGCGGCTGCCTTCCACCGTCAGCTCGGCATCGGCAAAGTTGGCGGTGAGGATGCCGTTTTCATTGTCGATGAAGGTGCAGCGGCGGACCCAAAGCCTGCCGCGCTCAAATCGAATGCCGGCGCCGTTCTGGTCGGGCACACGGGCGCCGCGAAACTCCAGGTCTTCAACGATTACATCGCCATGGCGCACCACCAGGATGGCCTTGCCTTCGGCATGCGCGCCAGCAGCATTCAGCACCGTTCGACCGCCCACACCTCGCAACGTCAGGCGGCGTTGGTGGATCACGCCGACCTGGCCGTGGTGCTCACCCGCCAGCAGGTGGATCTCGTCGCCATCGACCGCCACTTGCAGCGCCCGCGCCAGGCTTTGGCCCGGTGCCACCACATGCACGGCGGCCTGCGCAGCGGAGCCTGAAAACGCCAGCAGCAAGCCCGCCCAACAGGCCAAACAGGCCCAGCGGCGCCCGCAGCCAAGCGCGGCGGGCCAGGGCATCACTGCTCCTCGGCCCAGGTGCAACCGTCACGCGCCACCAAGGCACTGGCGGCCGCCGGGCCCCAACTGCCGGCGGCATAGGGCCGCGGGCCCACCGGCTCATGACGCCAGGCGTCCAGGATCGGTTCCACCCAGCGCCAGGCCTGCTCTTGCTCGTCGCTGCGCACAAAAAGGTTCAGTCGGCCTGCCAGGGCGTCCATCAGCAAGCGTTCATAGCCGCCCACGCGCTCGCTGGCAAAGGCCTTGTCAAAGTCCAGGTCCAGACTGACCGGTGACAACGCTTCGTTGCCCAGGCCGCCCTTGGCTGCCAGCAGGTGCAGTTCCAGGCCGTCTTCAGGTTGCAACTTGATGACCAGCTTGTTGGCCTGCCGCGTGCCCGGAAAAATGGGGTGTGGCACTTCGCGAAAGTTGACCACGATTTGTGCGTCGCGGGCGCCCAGCCGCTTGCCGGTGCGCAGGTAAAACGGCACGCCCGCCCAACGCCAGTTTTGCACCTCGGTGCGCAAGGCAACAAAGGTTTCACAGCGGCTGCCGACCGGGACTTTGACTTCGTCGGCGTAGCCCACCACCGCCTTGCCATCGACCGTGCCGGCCTTGTACTGGCCGCGCACCACGTCACGCGCCACCAGCTCCGGTGTGAAGGGCCGCAGCGAGCGCAGGACCTTGAGCTTCTCGTCGCGGATGGCATCGGCGTCGCTGGTCGGCGGCGGCTCCATGGCGATCATGGTCAGCAGCTGCAACGCGTGGTTCTGGATCATGTCGCGCAGGGCGCCGGTGCGGTCGTAAAAATCCCCCCTCGTGCCCACGCCGATGCTCTCGGCCAGGGTGATCTGGATGTTGGCGATGCTTTCGCGCCGCCACAGCGGCTCAAACAGCGCATTGCCAAAACGCAGCGCCATCAGGTTCTGAACGGCCGGCTTGCCCAGGTAGTGGTCGATGCGCAGCGCTTGCTCTTCCTTGAAGGCCGAACTCACCACGCGGTTGATCTCTTGTGCGCTGGCGAGGTCGTGGCCCAGCGGCTTTTCAAGCACCACGCGCACGTTCGGGCCGTTGAGCCCCGCGTTGCCCAACTGCTGGCAGATGGCCGGGAAGAGGTGCGGGCTGGTGGCCAGAAAGAGCACCACGGTGTCGGCCGGGGCACCGGCCCTGCCTTCCGTGCCTGCGGGTTCAACCAACCAGCGCTTCAGGCCGGCGTAATGCTCGGGCTGTGAAAGGTCCATGCGGCGGTAGTGCAGCATTTGTGCGAAGGCAACGAACTCTTCGTCGCTGGGCCGCTTGCTGGCCTCGACGTCACCAAACCGTTCTTTGATGAAGGCCCGGTACTCGTCGTCGCTGCGCTCGTCGCGCGCCACGGCCAGGATGCGCCCACCCTTCGGCAACTTGCCGTGACGGTGCGCCTGAAACAGGGCCGGCATCAATTTGCGCCAGGTCAGGTCACCGGTGCCGCCAAAAAGTACAAGGTCAAAGGACATGACGTGATGTAATTAAGTTACATCAATGATGATGCCGGAGTTTCAGAAGCGGGTCAACGCGCTCCCTGAGCGCTCATGCGCTGCTGGTCAGCTTCATGCATGCGCGCTGCGCAAGGCCTGTTCCAGATCTTGTATGAGGTCAGCGCAGTCTTCAACGCCCACCGACAAACGCAGCAGATCAGCCGGCGCCGGCGTGCCGACACCTTCAACGCTGGCCCGGTGTTCAATCAGGCTCTCGGTGCCGCCCAGCGACGTGGCCCGTTTCCAGAGCTGGGTCTTGGCCGCCACCGCGATGGCAGCCGCCTCGCCACCGCGGGCGCGGATCGACAACATGCCGCCAAAGCCGCCCTGCATCTGCGCTTGCGCCACCGCGTACCCCTGGCAAGTAGGCAGGCCGGGATAAAGCACTTCGGCCACCAGCGGATGCCCGTGGAAGTGCTCGGCCACCCGTTGTGCCGAGGCACACGCCGCGCGCACCCGCAGGTGCAGCGTGCGCATGCCACGCAGCAACAGCCACGCTTCAAACGAGCCCAGCGTGCCACCCAGCTGAGCGCGCACCTTGCGCACCTGCTGCCAATGGGCGCTGTCTTCACGCGCCACCAGCACGCCGGCAATCAAGTCGGAATGGCCGTTGAGGTACTTGGTGGCCGCATGCATCACCAGGTCCGCGCCCAAGGCCAGCGGCCGTGTCAGCAACGGCGTGGCCACGGTCGAATCGACGGCGAGCAAAGCGCCCGCCGCATGGGCCATGTGTGCCGTGGCCTGGATGTCGGTGATGGTCCACAGCGGGTTGGCTGGCGTTTCCACCCAGACCAACTTGGTTTGGCCCGGGCGAAGGGCCGCCTGCACCGCCGCCGGGCTGGTCATGTCGATCAGCTCGACCTGCAGACCCCATTGCGTGGCAAAAGTCAGCAACCAATTGCGCAGCGACCAGTACATGACCTTGGGCGCCAAGACGTGGTCCCCGGGCGCCAGGGCCTGGAAGACCGCGGTGGCCGCGGCCATGCCGCTGGCAAAAAGCAAGGCCTGGTGCCCGCCTTCCAAGGCGTTGATGACGGCTTCGGCCTGGTCAAAGGCCGGGTTGTCGGCGCGCGCATAAACCCGCCCGGAGCGGTACTGGTTGTCCTCATCCCGCAGGTAGGTGGTCGAGACGTGGATCGGCGGCGTGACGGCACGGGTGTGCTCGTCGATCCAGCCCAGGGCTTGGGCCAGCGTGGTGTCGGGGTGGCAGGTTTTGGGGTCCATGGGACCGATGCTAGTGCAGTGTTCCACGCCATGCAGCACACGGACCGCAAGAAAGGCAGGCACTTCAGACCCGCCCTTCAAGCCCGCCAGATCACTTCTGGTAGGCCCCGGGTGCCCAGCGGGTGGCGCCTGCCGGCAAGGGCTTCACACCCACCGGCCACTGGAACTCGCCCTTGGGCGAAAGGTCGTGCCCTTTGACCTGGCGCGGGTCCACACCGCTGCTGCGCAGGGTGCTGCCAGCGGGCAACTCGAAGCCGTAGGTGTCGGCGTCGGTCAGCATACCGCGGGTGGCGTGCCGGTTGCCATCAAAGTGGCCCGGCGCGGCCATCGAAAAGGCGCCGCCCCCGACCAGCAAATTGTTGATCGCAAAGACCTGCGGTTTGCCGGGCAGGTGGGCTTTGATGACACGCAGATACCAGGCCGGCAACCAGCCGTAGTTGATGAAGGTGTTGTGGGCCAGCAGCAGCACGTTCTGGTCCCACACCTGGTCCTCGGTGGCATAGCCCACCATCACCGGGTTTTGCGACTCGGCGCCCTGCCCGATGATGTTGCCCACCACGGTGGCCAGGCCGCCATGCGCAATGTCGATCTCGTACGAGGCACCACCACGAAGGCCGTCGTGGATGAAGTTGTAGGCGATGTGGTTCTCGCGCGCCCGGGTCTTGATCAGGTGGCCCTCAAAACCCAGTTGAAACCGACTGCCGGTCAGGCTGAGCTTGGCAATGCGCCCCACATTGAGCAGGTGATGCA
Source organism: Rubrivivax sp. (assembly GCA_043774975.1). Taxonomy (GTDB): domain Bacteria; phylum Pseudomonadota; class Gammaproteobacteria; order Burkholderiales; family Burkholderiaceae_C; genus Rubrivivax. The sequence continues at coordinate 452 of JAYVSX010000008.1, read as the reverse complement.
AGCCACCCACCACCTTGGGCGCCATGCCGAACACACTGGACTCGATGCTCAGTTGCGCCTGCGCGTCGTTGATGCTGAGCAGGCCATGTTCGTTGTCATAGAACTGGCAACCCTGGACCAGCAACTGCCCACCTTCCTGGCGCACGGCTGCACCGCTGCCCTCGGCAGACCGGGCACCGCGGAATTCCAGGTTTTGCAAGGTGACCTGACCACCACGAATCGTCCACAGCGCCTTTAACGAGCCGGGCTTGCCGTCGCCCTTGATCAGCACCGGCTTGCCGCCCGCCACACCGCGAAAAACCAGGCGCCGGTTTTCGATCAGCAGCCCGCCGCGGTACTCACCCGGCAGCATGTCGATGGTGTCGCCGTCCTTGGCCTTGGCCAGGGCCTGCTCGACCGTCAACGCCGAGCCTTCAGGGCCGGCCAGCCAGACGGTGGCAACGGGGGCCGGC
>JAYVSX010000007.1:0-5424 GCA_043774975.1 Rubrivivax sp. | reverse complement strand
CCCTGCAGGCGGTGATCACCAGCGGTCAGTTCACCATGGGTGACAAGGTAGCGCAGTTCGAGCGTGACTTTGCGCGCTACACCGGCAGTCGCCACTGTGTGATGGTGAACTCGGGCTCGTCCGCCAACCTGCTGATGGTGGCGGCCCTGTTCTACACCCGCAACCCTTTGCTCCAGTTGCAGCGGGGTGACGAGGTGCTGGTCCCCGCGGTGTCCTGGAGCACCACCTACTCGCCGCTGCACCAGTACGGCCTGCGCTTGAAGTTTGTCGACATCGACCTGCAGACCCTCAACTTCGACCTGGAGCAACTGCGCTCGGCCATCACGCCTCGCACGCGGGCCATCATGGCCGTCAACCTGTTGGGCAACCCAAACGACTTCGACGCCATTCGCGCGATGATCGCCGGGCGCGACATTGTGCTGATTGAAGACAACTGCGAATCCATGGGTGCCACGCTGGGTGGCCGACAGGCGGGCACCTTTGGGGTCATGGGCAGTTTCAGCGCCTTCTTTTCGCACCACATCTCCACCATGGAAGGTGGCATGGTGGTCACCGACGACGAAGAGCTCTTTCACATCATGCTGTCGTTGCGGGCCCACGGCTGGACCCGCAACCTGCCCCAACACAACCTGGTCTGCGGCACCAAGAGCGACGACGCCTTTGAGGAGTCATTTCGCTTTGTGCTGCCTGGCTACAACCTGCGGCCCTTGGAGATGTCGGGTGCCTTGGGTGTCGAGCAGACCAAGCGTTTGCCGTTGCTGATTGAATCGCGCCGGGAAAACGGGCGGGCCTTGCAAGCAGCGATGGCTGGGCATCCGGCGTTGATGATCCAGCAAGAGACGGGGCACAGCAGTTGGTTTGGCTTCAGCCTGATCATCAAGCCTGGTGTGCCTGCCAAGCGACGGGAACTGGCAGCCGACTTGCAGAGCCTTGGGTTCGAGTGCCGTCCCATCGTGGCGGGCAACTTTGCCAAGAACCCTGTAGTGCAGTATTTCGACCATGAGATCCATGGTGAGTTGCCTCAGGCCGAATACCTTGACCGACAGGGCCTTTTTGTGGGCAACCACCACCATCCAATTCCTGAGGCCATAGAAGCCCTGTCCGCGCTGTGGCGCTCTTGAGTCCGCACAGCCCAGAAGAGTAGCTGTAGGCCCCCAAAGATCAATCTCAGGGATTCCATGGGGTTGCGCCGATTTGCGGTTACTATCGCTGGGTAGATTTGAGCAAGATTGTTGTTTGACGGTCTCTTCAGTGCCTGACCCCGGTTTGGTTCTTTGCAGATTCCTTGATCGGTGATTCTCTTGGCCGCATCTGCACTGCGTCAGCATGTGCTGCGCAGCAACCGTGAAAGGATATTCAGCATGACCACGCAAACCGGAACCGTGAAATGGTTCGACGACGGCAAGGGCTTCGGCTTCATCACGCCAGACGGCGGTGGCAAGGACCTCTTTGCCCACTTCAGCGAAATTCAAAGCACTGGCGGCTTCCGCAGCCTGGCCGAAAACCAGAAGGTGCAATTTGAAGTGAAGCAAGGCCAGAAGGGCCCGCAAGCCTCCAACATCCGCGCCGTCGAATAATTCGACACCGCGTTTGACAAAAAACCGCAGCCGCAAGCTGCGGTTTTTTTCGTTCAGGGCGCTGGGTTTTGCCAGGCCGGCAAGTCCGCATCCGCCAGCCAGGGCGCGGCGGTGTCCTTGGGCGCCAGCTTCAGCGCCTGCCCGAGGTTGGGCCACTGGATGGCCAGCTGGGGGTCGTCCCATCGAATGCTGCGTTCGCATTCACGCGAGTAGACGTCGGTGGTCTTGTACAGAAAGTGGGTGTCGTCTGTCAGCGCCATGAAGCCGTGTGCGAAGCCTTCGGGGATCCAGAGCTGAAGTCGATTGACCGCATCAAGCTGAAGTCCCGACCACTGGCCGAAGGTGGGTGAACCGCGCCGGATGTCCACGGCCACGTCAAAGGCAGCGCCTTGCACCACGCGTACCAGCTTGCCCTGGGCGTGGGGTGGCAGCTGGTAATGCAAACCGCGCAGCACCGCAGACTGACTGCAGGAATGGTTGTCTTGCACAAAGCGCCGGGGCAGCGCTTGGCCGGCTTCGGTCAGGGCCGCGTGCCAGCGGGTTTCGTTGAAGCTTTCCAAAAACCAGCCACGGTCGTCACCAAATACCGTGGGCTCGACGATCATCACACCGGGTAGTTCTGTCGACCGCAGTTTCATGATCAGAAGGCCTTGTCCAGCAGCAAGGACATCAGGTACTGGCCGTAGCTGTTTTTCAGCATCGGGGTGGCCAAAGCCTCGACCTGCGCGGCGTCGATCCAGCCGGCGCGAAACGCAATTTCTTCGGGGCAGGCCACTTTCAGGCCCTGGCGCTTTTCCAGCGTGGCGATGAACTGGCCTGCTTCCAGCAAGCTGTCGTGGGTGCCGGTGTCCAGCCAGGCGTAGCCGCGGCCCATGATCTCGACGTTGAGCTGGCCCTGGCGCAGGTACTGGGCGTTGACTTCGGTGATTTCCAGCTCACCGCGGGCACTGGGCTTGATGCTGGCGGCAATGTCGCACACCTGCTGGTCGTAAAAGTAAAGGCCCGTGACGGCGTAGTTGCTCTTGGGTGCCTTGGGCTTTTCTTCGATGCTCATGGCTTTGCGCTGAGCATCGAACTCGACCACACCATAACGTTCAGGATCATGGACATGGTAGGCAAAGACGGTGGAACCGGTGCTGCGGCCGTGGGCCCGCGAAAGCTGGGTTGCCAGCTCGGCACCGTAAAAGATGTTGTCGCCCAGGACCAGCGCGCTGGGCTGGCCGCCGACAAAGTCTCGGCCCAGGATGAAGGCTTGGGCCAGGCCATCCGGGCTGGGCTGCACGCAGTAGCTCAGGCTCATGCCCCACCTGCTGCCGTCGCCCAGCAGGGCTTGAAAGCGCGGGGTGTCTTGAGGGGTGCTGATCAGCAGCACGTCGCGCATGCCGGCCAGCATCAGCGTCGACAGCGGGTAGTACACCATCGGCTTGTCGTAGACCGGCAGCAGTTGTTTGCTCATGGCCAGCGTGGCGGGGTGCAGTCGGCTGCCCGAGCCTCCGGCGAGGATGATGCCTTTGCGATTCATGATCGGTTCCTGGTGGAAGTCAAGCCAGCACTTCGGTCAGCATGCGTTCGACGCCGTGCTGCCAATCGGGCAAGTGGATGTTCAAGGTCTGCTGCAGCTTGGTGGTGTCGAGCCGCGAGTTCAGCGGCCGCTCAGCCGGCGTTGGATAGGCCGCTGTGGCAATCGGGTGCACACGGTCAGCCGCCACCTTGACTTGATGCCCACGTTGGCGCGCCCATTCGATGACAAAGCAGGCGTAGGCATGCCAGTTGGTCTGGCCACCAGCCACGCAGTGGTAGGTGCCGGAAACTGCAGGCTGATTCAGCAGGCTGCGCAAGCCCAAGGTGGTGACGTCGGCCAGCAGGTCAGCGCCAGTGGGCGCGCCCACCTGATCGGCGATGACCTTGAGCTCGTCGCGCTGCGCAGCCAGGCGCAACATGGTGCGGGCAAAATTGCCACCCCGTGCCGCATAGACCCAGCTGGTGCGCAGGATCAGATGCTGACAGCCACTGGCGCGCACCTGCTCTTCACCCTCCCACTTGGTTTGGCCATAAACGCTCAAGGGCGCAGTCGGCGCGGTTTCAGTGCGGGCATGACTGCCGCTGCCGTCAAACACATAGTCGGTGCTGTAGTGGACCATGCAGGCGCCCAGCGTGGCGGCCTCGCGTGCCATCACGCCGGGCGCCGTGGCGTTGATGGCGCGCGCCAGCTCGGGCTCGGACTCGGCTTTGTCTACTGCGGTGTGCGCGGCCGAGTTGACGATCACCTGGGGTCGCTCACGCTGAATCAGCGCCACCAGGGACTGCGGGTCAGAAAAGTCCGCGCGGTAGGGCGCGGGCGAGTCGAAGTCGCAGGCGACAACGTCTCCCAACACGGCCAACGAGCGCTGCAGTTCCCAGCCCACCTGGCCGTTCTTGCCCAGCAGCAGAATTTTCATCGTGCGGTGTAGTTGGTGGACAGCCAGTCGCGGTAGCCACCACTTTGCACGTTGGCCACCCAGTCGCCGTGGTCCAGGTACCACTGAATGGTCTTGCGAATGCCGGTGTCAAAGGTTTCGGCTGGCCGCCAGCCAAGTTCGCGTTCGATCTTGCGCGCATCAATCGCATAGCGCCGGTCGTGCCCGGGCCGGTCTTTGACGTAGGTGATCAAGCGGCTGTACGGCCCTTGTGGGCTGGGTCGCAGTTCGTCGAGCAGCGCGCAGACCGTCAACACGATCTCCTTGTTGGTCTTTTCGTTCCAGCCGCCGATGTTGTAGGTTTGCCCCAGGCGCCCAGCAGCCAGCACGGCGCGGATGGCGCTGCAGTGGTCGCCCACATAGAGCCAGTCGCGCACCTGCTGGCCATCGCCGTAGATGGGCAAGGGCTTGCCGGCCAGCGCGTTGACGATCATCAGCGGTATCAGCTTTTCGGGGAAGTGATAGGGCCCGTAGTTGTTGCTGCAGTTGGTGGTCAGCACCGGCAAGCCGTAGGTGTGGTGCCAGGCGCGCACCAGGTGGTCGCTGGCGGCCTTGCTGGCCGAGTACGGGCTGTTGGGCGCGTAGGCGTGGGTCTCGGTGAAAGCGGGCGCGTCTGCGCTCAAGCTGCCGTAGACCTCGTCGGTGCTGACATGGTGGAAGCGGAACGCTGCCTTGTCACTTGCCGCCAAGCCGGACCAATAACCGCGGGTGGCTTCGAGCAACGTGAACGTGCCGTCGATGTTGGTTTTCATGAACGCGCCGGGGCCGTGGATGCTGCGGTCGACATGGCTTTCGGCGGCAAAGTGCAGCACGGCGCGCGGCTGGTGCGTGGCCAGCAAACTGTCCAGCAGCGCCCGGTCGCCGATATCGCCCTTGACAAAGGTGTGCCGGGCATCGCGCCCCAGGCTGGCCAGATTGGCCAGGTTGCCGGCGTAGGTCAACGCATCGAGGTTGACGATGGGCTCGTCGCTGGTCGCAAACCAGTCGAGCACAAAGTTGCTGCCGATGAAGCCGGCGCCGCCGGTGACAAGAATCGTCATGGCTCAGCTTCTTCCGTAGGTGTCTTCAAAGCGCACGATGTCGTCCTCGCCCAGGTAGCTGCCCGATTGCACCTCGATGATCTCCAGCGGCACCTTGCCGGGGTTGGCCAGGCGGTGAGTCTGGCCCAGCGGGATGTAGGTGCTCTGGTTTTCGGCCAGCAAGATCACCTTGTCGCCGTTGGTCACCTCGGCCGTGCCGCTGACCACGATCCAGTGCTCGGCACGGTGGTGGTGCATCTGCAGGCTCAAGCTGGCACCCGGCTTGACCATGATGCGCTTGACCTGGTGGCGCGGGCCGTTGTCGATGCTGTCGTACCAGCCCCAGGGCCGGTGCACCTTGCGGTGCAGGGT
>JAYVSX010000006.1:0-5575 GCA_043774975.1 Rubrivivax sp. | reverse complement strand
ACAGCAACTTGACACGCAAGTGACCCCCCTCAAGCCGGTCGACCCCACCACCCGCATTGTGCTGGGCGTGGCCTTCTTCGTGCTGTTCACCGCAGTGTGGGCCGGCGTCACACTGGGCGGCCTGGTCAACAAGACGTTTCTGGCCGACCCGTTGACGATGGTCAAGTCCGGCTGGACATTGCTCACCACCATGGGTTTTGGCTGGGACATTGGCTGGACGGTATGGCGTGTGGTGGGCGGCTTCCTGATTGCTACCGCTATTGCGCTGCCGCTTGGGGTGTTGATGGGCGCGTACAAACCCATTGAGGCTTTTTTTGAGCCCTTCATTTCGTTTGCACGTTACCTGCCCGCCAGCGCCTTTATCCCGCTGCTGATTTTGTGGGCCGGTATTGGCGAGGCGCAAAAGCTGTCGGTCATCTTCATCGGCAGTTTTTTCCAGCTGGTGTTGATGATTGCGGTGACGGTGGGCAACACCCGGCGTGACCTGGTGGAGGCTGCCTACACGCTGGGCAGCAGCGACCGCAGCCTGGTGCAGCGGGTGCTGATTCCCGGGGCCGGGCCCGAGATTGCCGAGACCTTGCGCATGGTGCTGGGCTGGGCCTGGACCTATGTGATCGTGGCCGAGCTGATTGGCGCCAGCAGCGGCATTGGCCACATGATCACCGACAGCCAGGCCTTGCTGGCCACCGACCAGATCATCTTCGGGATCATCGTCATCGGCCTCATTGGTCTGGTCAGTGACCTGCTCTTCAAGGCGGTCAACCGCAAGCTCTTTCCTTGGGCGCAACTGGGGCGGTGATGCAGATGAACTCTTTTCTGTCTGTGCGCGGCGTTGAGCGCCGCTTCGACACCACACTGGCCCTGCAGGCCACCGACCTGGACGTGGCCGAGAACGGCTTCGTCACCATCCTGGGGCCCAGCGGTTGCGGCAAGAGCACCTTGCTGCGCATCGTGGCCGGGCTGGACGTGCAGACCGCAGGCGTTGTCACGCTGGAAGGCCAGACCATCAGCGGCCCGGGCGCCGACCGCGGCATGGTGTTCCAGAGCTACACGCTGTTTCCGTGGCTGACGGTGCTGGACAACGTTTGTTTTGGTCTGCGCGAAAGTGGCGTGGAACGCAGCCAGCAGTTGGACATCGCCCACGGCTTTTTGGCCAAGGTGGGGCTGAAGGGCTTTGCCAACCACTATCCCAAGCAGCTGTCGGGCGGCATGCAGCAGCGCACCGCGCTGGCGCGCGCGCTGGCCAACAAGCCGCGCATGCTGCTGATGGACGAGCCCTTTGGCGCGCTGGACCACCAGACCCGCGAGCTGATGCAGGAACTGCTGCTGGGCATTTGGGAAGCAGAGCGCAAGACGGTGTTGTTCGTCACCCACGACATCGACGAAGCCGTTTTCATGGGCACGCGGGTGGTGGTGATGAGCGCGCGCCCTGGCCGCATCAAACTCGACCGTGACGTGGACTTGGCGCACCCGCGTCACTACTCGGTCAAGACCACACCGGCTTTCAGCAGCCTGAAGGCCGAGCTGACCGAAGCCGTGCGGGTGGAAGTGCTGGCGGCTCAGGCGGCTCAGGCGGCGATGGCTTGATGGTGTTTGGGTCCATGCGGCGGTAGGTCAGCATGCGGCCCTTGTAGGCCTCAGCGTCGGCTGTGGCCGCACAGTCCAGGCGAGTTTGGCTGGTGACAAAACCCAGGTCTTCCAGGCGGCGCGAGAAGCCGGGCCGGTTGCCCCGTTCGGGGTCGACGATCCAGACCTCGCAGCTGGGCATGGCGTGGCGGCCGATGAAGCCGGCCAGTGCCTGGCTGGCGTTGCGGTCGTACAGCACGTCGCTGCCGATGATCAGCTCAAAGCATTGGGCGCGGGCTGCGGGTGCACTGGCGGCCTGGCCTGCCGAAGAGTCCCACTCCCCCACCCGATACTTCATGGGTGGCAGGCCGTTGAGCAGCAGGTTGGCGGCCAAGAACTGTTGCGCCAGCGGGTGGCGGTCACTGGCCGTGATGTCGGCCCCGCGGCGATGCCCGACCAAGCTGGCCAAGCCCAAGCCGCAGCCCACTTCCAGAATGCGTTGGCCCGGCTGCAGCACATGGGTTGCCATCCGTGCCGCCAGGTGGGCGCCTGAAGGCCAGAGCACGCCAAACAAGGGCCAGGTGGCCGACGAAATGCCCAAGCGCTGCGCCACCCCCAGCGGGTCGCTGAACTGCTGCTTGTCCAACAAGGACTGAATTTGCATGGGTGCCGCGCCCGCAATGGCGATGCACGCTTGCTTCAACAGGTAGCCGGGCATGGTCGCTGGTGTTGGCGCGCCGACGCGCTGGTGCGATGGTGCATGGCAAATGGGGGGCCAGCGGCCGCGCCGGATCAAGGCTCGTTGGCCACCAGCCCGTGACGAATGGCGTAGCGCACCATGCCGGCCACGTCGTGCACGTTGAGCCGCTGGCTGATCTGGTAGCGGTGGGCGTCCACGGTCTTGGTGCTGAGTGCCAGCTCGCGGGCGATGACTTTGGTGCTCTTGCCCAATGCCACCAGCCGCAGCACCTCCAGCTGCCGTGGTGAAAGCGCAAAGTGCGCTGCGCTGGTGTCTTTGCGGCTCAGGCCGTCCACCAGCGACCCGGTGGCGCTGGGGCTGACATAGCGCTGCCCAGCCATCACGGCACGAATGGCCAGCGTCAGTTCCTCCGGCCCCGCGTCCTTCACCACATAAGCACGCGCGCCCGCGCCAAATGACCGCATCACGTACTCCGGGTTGACGTGCATGGACAACATGATGCAGCGAACCTTGTCGCCGTGTTTCGTGGTGATGCGATGTGCCAGCTCGATGCCATCTTCTCCTTTCAAGGAAATGTCGAGCAGGGCCACATCGGGTGGGTGTTGTGAGATCGAGAGCAAGGCTTGTTCGCTGGTTTCACACTCGGTGATCTGCGCCGATTCCATGTCGCGCTGAATCAGCGTGCGCACGCCGGCGCGGAACATGCCGTGGTCGTCCACCAGCAGGATGCGCACCGGCGTGTCGCTGCTGGTCATGCAGAGCTCCGCGGGCCGTCAGCGGGCACCGACGCGCGCACCGTCGTGCCCAGGTCGCCACTTGACTGCAGGTCGAACTTTCCGCCCAGCAGCTCCATGCGCTCGCGCATGCCGCGCAGGCCCTGTTGACTGGGGGACAACGTTTGCTCGGGGTTGAAGCCACGGCCGTTGTCGCTGACCTGCAGTTCTACCGTTGTGCGGTGGTGCGACAGGCTCAGCTGGACCACGCTGGCCTGGGCGTGGCGCAAGGCGTTGGTCAAGGCCTGTTGCGCGATCCGGAACAGCGCGGTCTGCAGGCCCGGGTCCAGGCGGCTCAGCCCAGGCTCGTCGGCCACGTCATGGGCCAGTGAGGCATCGACGCCACTGGCCCGTGACGCTGCTGCACACATGGACCGCAGCGCGGGCACCAGGCCAAAGTCAGAGAGTTCGCTGGGCCGCAGGTCGCCGCACACTTCGCGCAACCGACTCAGCGCGATATCGACCAAGGGCAGCGCCTCATTCAGTTCCAGTTGTCGGCGGCCGTCGGGCATGTCACTGCGTGCGGCGGTGCCCAGGTGCAGTTTCAAGAGCGACAGAACCTGCCCCAGGTTGTCGTGCAACTCGCGCGACACGGTGGCCAGTTGCCGCTCGTGCCAGGCGGTTTGGTTGATGGACAAGTCGCGCAGCCGATTCTGGGCTCGCAACAAGCGTTCACGCAGCAGCACCTCATCGGTGACGTCCGTCGCCGTGACCACCAAGCCGATGGAGGTGCCATCTTCGGCCGTCAAGCGTGCCGCGTCGCATTTGAAATGGCGGTCCTCGCCAGCCAGGGCGCGAACGCGAAACTGCCGTGGTGCGGCGGCGGCCTGAACCGGACCGGCGGCCGCTTCAGGCGATGCAAGCCACTGCGACGCGGCCAGAAAGACCGAGCGGTCGGCGGGGGTCAGGCCAGCCAGCATGCGGTCCCCATGTCGGTTGGACTGGATGACATCACCTTGGGCTGACAGCATCCACATGCCGGTGGGCGCCTGGTCAAAGATGGCCTGGTTGATGCGCCGCTGGCGCTCCAGTTCAGTCTGCAGGCTGGCTCTGATTTCAGCTGCGCGCGCTTCAGCCAGTTCGCGGTCAATGACCAGGGCCAGACGTTCGCTGCGGGACTTGGGCAAGAAGTCGTTGGCGCCGGCCTTGAGCACCCGGGTCGCGGCCTCTTCGCCGACCAGGCCAGACATCACCAGCACGGGCAGCGTGGGCCAGCGACGCCTCAATTCAGCAACCGTGGAAATGACGTCGTATCCCGGCATGTGGTGGTCGGTGATGACCAGATCAGGGCGGAACTGGTCGACTTTCTCGATCAGTTCAGAGGACTCGCGCAGCCACTTGAAATCGGTCAGGCTGGGATAGTGATCCCGCAGCCGCGATTCAAGCAACTCAGCGTCAACTTCCGAGTCGTCGATGACCAGGACGCGACGCAGAACGCCTGTGGAGCCTGCGCTTGCACCATGGTTCATGGCGCGCTCCGGCTGGATGGAGGGGGCGTGATGCGCCCCGGCAGGAAGACATGCACACGTTGGCCAACAGGGGCCGGGCAGTCGACCCAAACCCAGCCGCCCATGTGCTCGGCTGCTCGCGCTGCCAGCGCCAAGCCCAGTTCGGGCGCGTGACCGCTGGCTCGGCTTCTGGGGTCACGCAGCGGCACAAAGATCTCGTGCGCCTTCTCGGCGTCGACCCCACTGCCCTGGTCGGCAAACGAAATGACAGCGCCCTGGTGCACCTGCCGGTGCGCAACATCCACGACGATCGGCGCTGACTCCGGCCCCGCCAGCCAAGACCGCCGAAGCAAGGCGGCCACCACCAGCTGCATCAAAGGCAGGTCGGCCCACACCCGTATGGGCGAAGAGCAATGGATGGTGGCCGGACGCAAAGGATGCTGCTGGCGCAGTTCGGCTGACATGTGGTCGATCAGCGTGGTCAGGTCGACGTCGACCGGCGACGGCTGCATTTGTGCCACGCGGTGCAGTTCCATCACCGCGTCCACGATGGCCTTCATGTCGGTCGCACTGCGACGAACCAGTTCGAGCATTCTTTGGCCATCGGGCCCCAAGGCCGTTGCATGGTGCCGGTTGAGCAGGTCTGAAAAGCCCAGCACACCGTTCAAGGGGTTTTGCAGGTCGTGGGACAAGGTGCGAAACAGGTTGTCCATCTCGCGGTTGGCCAACTGCTGTTCATGACTGCGTTGCACGGCCTGCTGCGCCCCCTGCTGCGCCCCCTGCTGCGCCCGGGCACTGCCAACAAAGCCGATCAGGGTTTGATCGGCGGCCAGCACCGGCATGCCAACCAAAGCGCCGCGCCAGGAGCAGGTGGAGTCATCCAGGGTCAGCTGAACTTCGAAGCATGAAGCCTGCTCAACCCGGTTGGCCATCGACTCCAGCAGGTCGCAATCCGCCCCTGTCATGCGTCCCACCCGGCCCAAACGTTGGCCCAGCAACAGCGGTCCGAGACCCGCAGGCAGGGGCTGCCGCCCCGGCTCAACGGAGGTGACGGTGCCATCCGGGTCACAGCGCCAGAGCCAGTCGAC
>JAYVSX010000005.1:0-5007 GCA_043774975.1 Rubrivivax sp. | reverse complement strand
CTTCGCAGGACGTGGTGGTGGACGCCTACCGCACCGACCTGCTGCCCGCAGCCGAGCGTGGCATGGGCGCGTCGCTGGGTGTCATGGGCTACCGATTGGCGATGATCTTGTCGGGCGGCATCGCGCTGATCTGGACCGACCCCAGCCAGGGTGGCGGTTGGGACTGGCCGGCGGTCTACCGTTTCATGGCCCTGGTGATGGTCGGCGCGGCCGTGTTGTCGGCCCTGATCCTGCCGCGCCTGCCGGCGCTCGAAGCCCCCAAGACTGCGGCCGGCCACGACCTGCGCGGCTTTGCAGCCGTGCTGCTGGCGGTGGCGGCGGGCGTGTGGCTGACGGACCAGTTTGGTGGCGCCATCGCCCAAACACTGGTCGGCCCGCTGACCGAAGGCAGCAGCCTGCCACCGGCCCTGCAAAAGCGCTGGGTGGACCTGGCGGCCTTGCTGATGGGCATCGCCTTCACACTGCCCTTGGCGGCCTGGGCTGCACGGCGCGCGCGCTTTGACACCTTGCTGGGTGGGCTGAGCAGCTACTTCAGCCAAAAAGGCGCGGCGGCCTTTTTGCTTTTCATCGTGCTCTACAAACTGGGCGACGCGTTTGCGGGCTCCTTGATGACGGTGTTTCTGCTCAAGAGCATGGCCTACACATCGGCCGAAGTGGGCGTGGTCAACAAGGTGCTGGGGCTGTGGCTCACGATTGGTGGCGCCTTGGTGGGCGGCGCCTTGATGCTCAAGCTGGGCTTGTGGCGCAGCCTGATGTTTTTTGGCCTGCTGCAGTTGGTGTCGAACCTGGGCTTTTGGTGGCTGGCTGTCAGCGGCAAGGGCGTGCTGCCCGGCACCGTCTTGCCGGCCTTTGATTGGGGCTTTGTCAAGCTGGCCACGCCAACGCCGGTGGACGGCGGCCTCTTGATGGTGGTGGCCTTTGAGAACCTGAGCGGCGGCATGGGCACCGCCGCCTTTGTGGCCTTCATGATGAGCCTGTGCAACCAGCGCTTCACCGCCACCCAGTTTGCACTGCTGTCGGCCTTTGCCAGCGTGGGCCGGGTCTGGGTGGGGCCCCTGGCCGGCGTGCTGGCGCAGAGCATCGGCTGGCCCTCCTTCTTCATCATCAGCACCGTGCTGGCGGCGCCCGCGTTGCTGATGTTGTGGTGGCTGCGCAGCAGCGTGCAGGCGCTGGACGCGCCCGCCCCTGAACTTCAAAGCGACACGTGACCGTGCAAGCCGCTGCAGCCTGCTCCAGGCGGGCCGGCTGACCCAAGACCCGCTGCAGCTCGCGTCGGCTTCGTACCTTCAGGCAACCCTTTCGCGCAGCAACTCGGCGTAGACCACGTTGCGGTGGGGGTCGTGAAAGGTGTTCGTTTGCTCCGCGCCACACGCCAGGGCCAGTTCGCGCATTGCCCCTTCGTTGCGCAGCACCAGCGTCCAGTCCATGAACAGCTCCATGTAGCCCCGGCCTGACCCACTGGGCACAAAGTTGGCAATCAACAGCCGCCCGCCTGGGCGCAGCATGTGCAGCAGGCGCGTGGTCAGGCGGCGCGCCAGGGGGTCGGGCAGGTAGTCGTAAAGGCCCGCCGAGTAGATCAGGTCAAAGTGGCCCAGCTCGTCGGCCAGGGGCCCGTTCAGCAAGTCGCGCGCGCTGCGGCAGACCACGCGCACGGGCGCCGCTTCGTGCACCCGTGCGACCTCTTGGCACGACAGCGGGTCCTGGTCGAGCGCCACCACCTCACCCCGAAAGAAGGAACTGCCAACCAGGCTGCCTTCAAGTTCGCGCGCGTGCCCAGAAGCCACCGACAGGATGCGGCCAGCCTCGTGGCTGACCACCGCATCGTCGATCAGGCTCTTGAGCAGCTGGCGCCGATAGCGCACCGACAGGCCCATGGACACGCGTGTGGTGGCACCAAACACACCTTGCCCCAGCGCGGAAGTACCCTCGGGTGGCTGGTTGACATAGATGTAGTCCATCATCACCGCGTCACCAGCGTAGCCCCTGGGCTTGGTGCTGGCGCGGTGGGTGTAGGGGTCTTCTTGCACCAGGGCGTGCACCGGGTGGGCACGACACCAGGCCAGCATCTCCTGCGCTCGACCGCTGCCGCGAGCCTCGGACCACAGCGCCGACAAAGGCGGCCCCAGCAGGCGAAACGCCGCCAGGTACTGCTCGGCCAGCAGCAGCTGGTGGGCGCGGGCCAGCAAGGCTTGCGTGTTTTCTTCAAGGGTGATGGAGAGCGATGCGCTCGTGGGCGCGACCAGACGTTCGGCGATGGACATGATGGCTTCTCGGGTGATGACAGCGCAGGTACCCACCCTAATCAGCAAATCGGGCGCAAGCTCCCCCTGCGCAGGGGGCGTTCGAACAGCCGTCACCCAAACAGGGGATGAAGCAAGGTTCGGTCTCCTCCACACTGCGCACGCTCATGAAACCGTCCCGCGCCATGGCTGCCCTGCGTGCGTTGTGCAGCCTGAACCTGCACGCAGAAACGTTGGTACCCGCCGTGCTGGAAGCCCTGCACCAGGTGGTACCCAGCCAGCGCAACCTGTTTGACTGGACCGACGAACAAGGACGCCTGCTGCGCTACTTCATCGAGGGGCCCATCGACAGCGGCATCGCACAGCTCTATTTCGACGAGTTCCACAACCGCCGCGAAGCCGAGGTGATGCCACGCTTCGACAGCCTGCGCCGCCAGCCCCCTGGCGTGCGCGGCGCCGAAGAACTCAACCACGCGGCGTTTTTCCACTCGGCGCTGTACAACGAAATCTGGCGCCCGCAGGGTTTTCACACCCGGCTTGAAGCGGTGGTGCGGGGTCGGGATCAGCGCTTGATTGGCTCTTTGGTGCTGTACCGCGGCCCTGGGGAAGCGCGTTTCACGGCCGAGGACGAACGCCGACTGGCCGCGCTGCTGCCGGCCTTGGCCGCTGGGCTGCAAGCCGGTGGCCCCGCCCGCACCGACGGCCGGTATGTGCCCAGCCTGGAGCCCGCCGAGACGCTGTTGCTCACCTTGCAGGGCCAGGTTCATTACGCCAGCCCGGGCGCCCACCGCCTGCTGCTGATGGCCGAAGGCGGCGCCTCGCGCGAATCGCTGTCGCGTCCGCTGGACGCCCTGGCCGGGCGCTTGCTGCCGACGCTGCTCAAGCGCCTTCGGGAACAAGTGCCAGGCCACCTTTTGGCGGCGCCGTCACTGCAGCCGGCCCTGTCCAGGGCACCCCCACCGTCCATCACCCACGAAACAGCGGCCGGGCAGTTTGTGGCCAGCGGCCGCCTGCTGCACGCCTGGCAGGCGGCGCATGCACCCTGGGCCCAAGTCACCTTGCAACGCCTGGAGCCGCACCGCATTGCACTCGAGCGCGCCTTGCGCGCACTGCCCGTGTCGCCGGGGCAAATGGCGGTCTGCCGCCTGCTCTATCAAGGTCAAACCCACGAGCAGGTCGGCTTGCAGCTCGAGGTGGCGTCGGCGACCGTGGTCGATCATGTGCGCAAGGTCTACCAGGCGCTGGATGTGCGTTCGGCCTTGGAGCTGCGCGCTGTGGTGGACCAGCGCATCAACACCCGGCCCGTCTGAAGCCCAGGCGCAGCGCTGCGGCGTGGTGACGCCGTCGAGCACGCCCCGTGGCATGGGTGCAGACAGGTCAACGGACCACCAGGGCCAACAAGGTCTTGGCCCGCTGCCTAAAATTCCTGCGCCATGTCTACCCCCCCACTGTCAGCGCTGACCGCCCACTGTGCCTTGTGCCACCTTCGGTCACGCCGAACGTTCACCGCACTGCTGGGCATGGGCGCCGCGGCCGCAGCCGTCGGTCCCAATGCCGTCTTGGCACAGCCAGCCGAAGGGCTTCAGAGCGATGTCGGCCGCAACTCGCGCCTGGCCAAGCTGGTGCCGGCCGATTGGCTGGAAGGTCAGGCGGCGCAGCAGTACCAGGGCATGATGCGCAGCGCAAGCCAGCAGCGTTTGCTGGCCGACAGCCAAGATGCCCAAGCCCAGCGCTTGCGCCACCTGGCGCGGCGCATCGTGCCGTTTGCAAGCGCCTGGAACCCGCGTGCGCCGCGCTGGGCCTGGGAGGTCAACCTGATCAACCAGCCCACGCTGAACGCCTTTTGCATGCCCGGCGGCAAGATTGCCTTTTACCGCGGCATCTTGCAAAAATTGCAGCTCAGCGACGACGAGGTGGCGGCCATCATGGGCCACGAAGTTGCGCACGCCCTGCGCGAACATGCCCGCGAACGTTTGGCCAAGACCATGGCCACACAAACCGGCTTGGGCGTGGCGGCCGACCTGCTGGGGCTGGGGGGCGTGGGACGCAGCGCCTTGAACGTGGGCGGCCAGCTGCTGACGCTGAAGTTCAGCCGCGACGACGAGACCGAAGCCGACCTGGTGGGCATGGACCTGGCGGCACGGGCCGGATACGACCCCGCCGCTGGCGTCACCTTGTGGCAGAAGATGATGGGTGCCAGCAAGGGCGCGCCGTCACCCTTCCTCAGCACCCACCCTGCCGGTGCAACCCGCATCAAGGACATCCAGGGCAAGCTGCCCAAGGTGCAGCCGCTGTTTCAGCGTGCCGCCAAACCCGAACAGCGCTTTGGGCCGCCCAAGGCGTGAAGCGATGGGCGCTTGCGCCGTCACCACTTCAGCGGCAAGCGCCGCAGCAGCTCCAGGCGGCGACGCCCCACGTCAACATAACCACCACGGCGCATGTCACCCAGCACGATGGTGACCATGGCGCTGGTGCAGCCCAGCATCTGGCTCAGTTCCTTGTGCGATGGGGCCGGCAACCACACAAACGGCAGCTCGCCCTGGGACTGCTCTTCCAGCAGCTGCTTGAGCCGGCCGTACACGTCGTTCAGCGCCATCCGTCGCATTCCCATCGTGGCCGTGCGGGCGCTGCGGATCACACGTGACATCAGCTCAAACGCAAAAGCCGGGTCTTCGGCCAGGTGACGCGCCAGCGTCGCCCGTGTGATCAACACACACACGCTGGCTTCGGTGGTTTCAACGTTGGCGGAGCGCAGGCCGCCGTCCAG
>JAYVSX010000004.1:0-7237 GCA_043774975.1 Rubrivivax sp. | reverse complement strand
ACGCCGTCGGCCAGCACGATGTCGCCCGAGAGGTTGCTGCCGCCTGCGGCGGTGCTGCGCGCGCTGGTTTGCAGCGTCACGCTGCCGCCCGGGGCGCTGATGCCGCCGGCCAGCGTGATGCCGCCAGCGCCGCGGGCAGCCAGCACCACGCTGCTGGCCCGGTTGGCGGCCAGCGCCAGCCCGGCGCCCGGGTCGACGATCAGGCCACCCTCGGTGGCCAGCGTGAGGCTGCCAAAGCCGGCGGCGGTCAGCGTCGAGGCCGCTATGCGTGACTCGGCCGGTAGCGCCGCCTGCAGCGGATCACGCCAGAAGTCTGCGCCCAGGCTGCCGTGTGCAGCACCCAGACGCAGCGTGGTTTCAACACCCGTGCCGGCAAAACCGCTGCTGCCGAAGCTGCCGGCGTTGTCCAGCCGCCCCAGCTGAAAGCGCGCCGCGGTGGCCTGCGCGTCCAGGCCGTTGCGCTGGCGCTCGCCGGCAAAGGTGGTGCCCCGCAGGTCACCATCCAGCACCGCTTGCGCGGCGGTGATCAACAGCAAGCCGCCGCTGCGGCCTTCGGTGTAGCCGGCTTCAAGCCGCCCGCCCTGGGTGGCCGAGTAGCGTGTCAGGGCGCCCCAGCGGTCTTGCAGCGGGGTGCGCGCGCCATCGGCGTTGCGGGCCGAGTAGTAGCGGTCGATGCCGTCGATCGCCAGGTAGCGCTGGTCGGCAGCGGCGTCGTTCAGGCTGACCCGGGCGCCGGTGTCGGCCAGCAGCCAGGTGGGCTGCACCAGCGCCGCGCCAAAGCGCACACGGCCACCCGAAACGTCGATGCGGGCGTCGGCGTGGGTCAGCACCGCGCCGCTGGATTCCAGCCGCAGTTCGCCGCCGCTGGCCAAGCGCTCGTTCACGCTGCGGCCCACCGCCTGCTGGTAGCTCAGCGTGCTGCCCAGGATCGGCACGGCACGCCGCAGGTCGAAGGTGGCGCGGCTGCGGAACAGCGGCCCGCTCTTTTGCAGCGGCGCGTCTTTCAGGTCGTTGCTGCCCAGCGGCTCGGTGGTGACGAATTGGCGCGCCACCGACACCTGCTCGTGCTGCGTGCCCGCCACGTCGATCACCGCGCCGGCGGCCAGCGTCAGCCGGGCGGTGGGGTCTTGCACCCCAGCGCCGCGGGCGGTGAGCGGGTCATCGTTGTAGTCGGGCGTGCCGGCGCGGGCGCGCACCCAGGCACCGGGCGCCTGAACGGTGGTGTTGGTGCCCAGCGCGATGGTCTGCCCGGCCAGCTCGATGCGTGAGCGGGTGAAGCTGGCGTTGTCGTTGGACACCGGCACGGCGCCGTTCAGCAGCGTGGTGTCGGGCGTGATGCGGATCTCGGCGCCGGGCTCCAGCACCAGCGCGCCGCCCACCGTGGCGTGCTTGAACAGCGTGCCGGTCATGTAGCCGGTGTTGGTGCCGCTGCGCGCCAGCAGCAGCACCGAGCCATTTTCACTGACGCTGGTGGTGGCCGAGATGCGCCCGCTGACGTTGACGGCCAGGCCCACCAGCGTGGCGTTGCCCCGCGGGATGTCGAGCTGGCCGCTGTGGCGCACGCTGCCGCTGCCATCCACCTCCACCAGCAGGCCGCGCAGCGCGGGGATGGCCGGGTTCACCTCGGAGGCGTACAGCGCCTCCCGGGTCGGGTCCTGCAGGTAGACCTTGTCGCCGGCGGCCAGCACCGTTTGCCCGCCCGGCGTGCTGATGCGCCCGGCGTTGACCACCTCCTCGGCGAACAGGAACACGCGCCCGCCCGTGCCGGTGCGGATGTCCGCGCCGGCCTGCACCTCGACAAAACCCTTGCCCACGTTGGGCACGCCCAGAAAGGCCTCGTCCTTGAAGAAGCTGGCGGTGCCGCTGTAGATCGAGTGGGTCAGCCCGTTGGTGAAGTCGTCGTTGCCGACGTTCAGCGTGCTGGCCACCAGGCTGTTGACGTTGACCTGCGCCGTCGGCCCGAACAGGATGCCCGCGCCATTGAGCAGCGTGATGCTGCCGTTGCTGGTCAGCGCACCGAAGATGGCGCTGGGCGAGGCGCCGCGGTCGATGCGGTTGAGCGCACTGCTGGCGGCGCCGGGCAGTTGAAAATGCACCTTGCTGTCGGCGCCGATGTCAAAACTTTGCCACTGGTAGATCGCGCGCTGAGAGGTTTGCTCGATGCGCTGGTCACGGCCGCCCAGGGCGTTGCGGGTGTCGATCGGCTGCGCGGTGCCCGTGCCCTGCACACGCCAGTTGGCGGCGGGCACCGGCACGGTGTCGCGCGGCGGCGCCACAGGCCGGGCGGCGCGCTGGGCCAGCGACTCCAGCGGCCACAGCGCCATCAACGCCATCACCAGCGGTGACACGGCCGGCACCAGGCGTGCCATGCGGCCTGGGCGGCCTGGCAAGGCAGGGCGGGCCCGGCCGGCCGCACGGTTGGGCGTGGGCGGGGCGGCCATCAGAAGCGCATCGCCACGCGGGCATGCACACGCAGCCGCCGGTCGGGGGAGTTGGTGGTGGCCTTCAGCGGCCAGGCCAGATCAAGCTCGGCGGTGGCGCCCGGTGCGGCGCCCAGCCGCAGGCCCAGGCCGGCGCCCGCCAGCGAGGTGCTGGCAGCCTGGCCGGGCTGCGCGTCATAGATGCGCACCCGGCCAGCGTCCAGAAAGCCCAGCGCGCTGAACTCGGTCAACCGGCGCTCGGGCAGGCCCAAGCCACGCGACAGGCTGGCGGCCAGGTTGGGGCCCTGCCATTGCAGGCCGGCCAGCCAGCCGACGTCGCCGCTGGCCTCGGCTTCGTAGTAGCCGCGCACGCTGCCGGCGCCGCCCGCGGTGATCTGCTCGCCGCTGACCAGCGGCTGACCGGCCAGCTGCCCGGTCAGCCGCAGGCTGAGGGTGCCCGGCAGCGTCAACGGCATCGGGCGGCTGTGGCGGCCTTCCAGCCGCAGTGTGGCAAAGCCGCCATCGGCACCTTCCCGGTTGCAGGCGAACTGGTCCTGCCGGCCACCATCGGGCGGGCAGGGCACGCTGCGCCGCAGCATGCCGCGGATGCCGAAGGTGATCGTCGCGTCCAGGCCGGTGGACGCGGCAGTGCCCGCGCTGCCGGCGGCCGGCTCATGCTGCCATTGCCCGGTGTAGGTCAGTGACAGCGGCAGGTAGCGCAAGGGGGTGGAGATGTCGGTGTCGGCGGCAGCAGCGTCGCCGCTGTCGGTGCCCGAGCGCACACGCTGCTGCAGATTGCGGTACTCACCGCCCAGGCTCAGGGTGTGCGTGCCCGCAGCCTCGGTGCTGCCGCCAAAGGGCACGGTCCAGCGCAGGCCTGCGGTTTGGCCTTGCCCCAGCACCGAGTTGCCCAGCGGCTCGGTCACGCTGTTCGAGGTGCTGAGCGTGAAGCTCCAGGTGGCGGCACCGGTGCCCGGCACGGTGTAGCCCAGATTGGCCACCTGGGTTTGCTGCGGCTCACGCGGCGCCGTGGTCAGGGTCAGCGCCAGCGTGTGGTCACGCTGAAAGAGGTTGTCATAGCGCAGGCTGGCCGACAGCCGCAGCGCATCGGTGTTGGCGGCATGGTGGTTGTTGAGCTCGACACTGCCCGACAGTGGCAGCGCATCGACAACCTTCAATTCGACGTCCACCGTGCCGGGGTTCAGGCCTGCGCGCAACACCGGCTGCACCTGGCGGTCGGCCCCCCGGTTGAGCGTGGCCAACTGCGCCTGCGCCAGGTTGAAGTTGGGCACTTCGCCTGCCTGATAGGCCGCCACCACCGCCCGGATATGGCCCCGGCTGTAGTAGCGCGCCCCGGTGACCCGAACCCGATCGATGCGGCCTTCGATGATGCGCAGCCGCACCACGCCATCGGTGATGCGCTGCTCGGGCATGTCGACCAGCGCCGACAGGTAGCCGGCATCCTGGTAGGCCTTTTCCAGCGCGGCGACCGCGGCGTTGACATCGGCCAGCGTGCGCTGCTGGCCCATGAAGGGCAGCACGGCGCGCTCGACCGCCAGGGCTGGCAGCACGGTGTTGCCGTCAACCTCAAACTCCAGCACGTCAAAGCGTGCCGCATCGACGGCGGCGCTGGGGGCCGCACTGTTGGCCGCACTGTTGGCCGCACTGTTGGCCGGGACGGGCTGCGCCCAGGCAGGCGATGTGGCACACATCGTCAGACCAGCGGCGACGAGCGGGGCCACAAAAGACATCAGCAGAGTCTGACGAAGGTGCATGTTGCGCGTGTGAACCGCATGGTCCGTTCGGACCATGGGTGGGGTAAAAAAAAGGGGCCGGGATGGGCCGCCACTGAGGGCGGCCCATCCCGGCCAGGGAGCGGCGGGCAGTTCAGGCCGTGCGAATGCCGCCGTGACCGCCATGGCCGCCGTGGCCGCGGCGGCCGCGGCTGGCCAGCCAGGCGGCGCCGGCCAGCATCAGTGCCCAGCTGCCGGGCTCAGGCACGCTGCTGACCGAGGCCATGCCCAACTGCGCAAAGCCTTGCTGCGCGTCGGGCGCCGAACCCAGCACCGTGACCCAGCCGGCCGCCTGCTCGGTGGCTGCGGCCGCGGCCGCGCCATCGAGCGCCAACACCCGCAGGCCGCCGCTGAATTCAGTGCGGCCGATGCCCAGTGCAAACGACTGGAAAGCCGCCGTGGTGCGCACGTCGAACACCGGCATCGTGAAGCTCAGCAAATACTTGCCGGCGTAAGGCGATGTGGGGTTGTAGAAGGGCGAGCTGCTGTCCTGGTTCTCGACCTTGACGAAGCCGAAGTAGCCGTCGTAGCCGAGGTTGTCGAATTCGTCGACCAGCACTGCGGCGCCAGAAGAGCTGCCCGAGCGGGTCAGGTAGTAGAACCACGACGACCTGCCCACAAGGTTGGCGGCACTGAAGGGTGCGTTGCCGTTGTAGGTGGCCGTTAAGGCACCAGCCTTGCCGTAGTAGGCGTTGCCCGAATCTGTGCTCAGGCTGTAGCTGTTGCCGTTGATCGCATAGTCGGTCGGGTCGGTCACCACATGGGTTGACTTGCCCGCCGTGGCCAGCGCCACGCTGTTGACCGTACCGAAGAAGGTGCCACCCTGTGCTGCGCCAATGCCGTCGCTCAGCTTCACATTGCTCATCGTGCCCACCTTGGCCTCGTCGCCCTGACGCGCCGTGGTGAACAACCGCTGTTGGCCACTGGAGGTTGGGCCGGTTGAATCGATGGCCACCACCGACCATTGCAGGTTGGCGGCCGTGGTCAGGCTCTGGAAGGTGCTCCAGATCGGCGTATCGACAACCCAGAACCGCTGCAGCCCGATGTCTTGTTGCGCCGAGATGAAAAATGCATCCATTGTGATGCCGAGGTCCGAGGCATAGGACACCTTGGCTACGGTGTCGAAGACGTTCAGGAACAATTCACCGTTCCCGCTGGCGCCTGGCGCGATGGCGGCATGGCCGGCGCCAGCGATAGCCAGGCTGGTGATGAAGACTGCGGTGCGTTTCATGGCGGCCTAAACAGAAAAAAAGGGCCCGCCTGCGCGGGCCCCGGCGCTACGACAAACGATTACTTGTAGAACGTAGGCACGGCGCAGCTGTTGCCGCCGCGTGACACGCGCGAACCGAAGTTGATCTCGTCAGCCGTGCCCGTGCCATAGGCACCAGCGTACGAGCCCGGCAGGGCAGCGATGCCCTTCTGGGTGGCTGACGCCAGCTTCGTCAGCGATGCCGGCACCGCAGCCTGCGTGCGGAAGGCCGTCAGGAAGTTCTGCTGATCGGTCGACAGCGTGCTGTACAGATCCTTGTGCCACTGCAGGGTGGTCTCGTAGAAATAGTTGTACTTGCCGGCCTTGAGGTTGTCACGGCTGGGTTCGATGCCATCGATCTTGACGTGACGCCACTTGCTGTTGGCCGCGGTGGTGTCGTCGTTTTCCTTCGAAACATGGCCGATGGCGTAGGCGGCCTTGTCTTCGGCGGCGCCCAGGCAGCTGATCACGTTGCCTGTGCTGGAGCCTTCAAAGACGAAGATGTTGCCGGCAGGGCCCACGCTGGCGACCGCGTTGGCAAGGCCTGCATCCGAAAAGCCCTTGTCGGCAGGCGCCGTGGCGCTGGCGTTGCAAGGCAGCGTCAGCAGGTAGGCGTTGGCGGCAGCTTGCGTGCCCGAGCCCGGGACGCGGCGGCACACGTTCACGCGGCTGGCCTTCTTGGTGTCCGAACTGCTGACCAGTGCTTGCCAACCCAGGCCGTCAGCCGGGGCCGACAGCGAGCCTGCAAAGTACGACGATGCCTGGGCCAGCGAGATCGACGGGATGTCGGCCGTCAGGTCACTGCCCGAGTTCAGGCCCTGGGCGGTCTGCATCGCGTTGCGCAGGGCCTTGTTGACCGCCACGCCGAACACGGTCTGGAACACCGGTTGGGTGTCGAGCTGTGCCAACTGGTTGTCGTCCAGGCCGTCTTGCGGGTAGGTCGGGTCATCGGTGGGCACGTTCACGCCCTTGAACAGGCCG
Source organism: Rubrivivax sp. (assembly GCA_043774975.1). Classification (GTDB taxonomy): domain Bacteria; phylum Pseudomonadota; class Gammaproteobacteria; order Burkholderiales; family Burkholderiaceae_C; genus Rubrivivax. The sequence goes on along the minus strand of JAYVSX010000004.1, from coordinate 794 downwards.
GGCTCAACGTCCGAAGTACCCGCCATTGGCACTTGGCTCTGCTCACCGGTGCAGGTGTAGTTGGGTGCCGCAGCAGCGCGGGTGCCACAGCTGCTGGTGGTCAGGAAGCTGCGCGCAGTCTGGAAGAAGACCGGAAACACGCCCTGGCCCGAGCCACCGATGTCGCTCTTGAACAGCGCCACTTGTTTGCCCGGCAGGATCGGTGAAGTGGCCTTCATCGTGCAGGTGTAAACACGGTGAGCGTCGCCCACGGCACTGAAAGCTACGCCACCAAAGGTACCGATGGCGCTGTGGTAAACGTCCAGATCGGTTGAGCAGTTTTCGGTGAACAGGCCGCCGATGATGGCGCGTGAGGCACTGGCGCCAGACATGTACACCTTGACGGTGGAGGCGTTGGCGACTTGGGCGGGCGTCAGCGCGAAGGCTTGACCCGACACCGCCGCGAGCGCGGCGAAAGCGATGGAACGGACTTGCATGGTGTCACTCCTGAAGGAAATTGATGGCGCGGGCCCACCCCGGGGTGCGGATACAACCGCGCCCCGCCTGGGACAGGCTTGAGCTCGTAGAAAGGGGGGAAGACTCAGCCGCGGCGGCGATGGGCGATAAAGCCCACAGCTGCGAGGCCTGCGAGCAGCAGCGCGTAAGTGCCTGGTTCAGGCACCACGGCGACCGGCGACTGCACGGCGACCAGCGACTGGCCGTCGAAGCTGAAGGTGGCCGGATCGCTGGCGGCGAAGTCGAGACGATTGGCCTGCACGAAGGCGCCAGACGACGTGCTCGAGCGGGTCACGTAG
>JAYVSX010000003.1:0-16632 GCA_043774975.1 Rubrivivax sp. | reverse complement strand
GCTGCCGACGTTCTTGTTGGCCATGGTGCCGGTGGTCAAGCCGGTGGGTGGCGCGGTGATGGTGACCACGTCGCCGGCGATCAGGTCGGTCGGGTTGGGCGTGACCGTGCCGCTGGTGCTGACGTTGACCGCCACCAAGGCGCTGCCGTCGTAAGCGCGGTCGACGGCACTCACGCCCGTCAAACCGATGATGCCCAGTGGGCGCGGCGTAACGCTGGCGGTGGTGTTGGCGCTGGTCGTGACCAGGCTGTAGTTCAGCGCATCGGTGCCCGCCAGCGAGATGCCGGTGATGGCCACTGCTTTGGCCGTTCCAACGTTCTTGGCGCCCGCGCCGGTGAAGTTGGCCGCCTCCAGCAAGGTCACGCTGTCGCCGGAAATCGCGCCGCCCAGCGTGGCCGAAACCGGCGCTGCGGTGCTGCCGTCATAAACACGCGTGCCGCCAGTATAGGCTGCGGTCACGACTTTGGGCGTGATGTTGGCGCTGGTGCTGCCGGTGGTGGTGCCCAGGCGGTAGTTGGCTGCATCGAGACCACTCAACTGACCCGAGGTCACGCTGATGGTTTTGCCCAAGCCTGCGTGCTTGCCGGCCGTGAACAAACCTGCGCCGCTGATAGCGACGGTGTCGAGCGCCACGATGTCGCCGGAACTGCCCAGCACGCTGGCCACGGCGGTGCCGTTGTAGACCCGGTCGACTCCGCTGTAGGTGGCACCCAGCAGTTTCTGCGCGATGTTGACGGTGATGCCGTTGGTGGCCGATACGCTGTAGTTGGCGGAGTCGGTGCCGGTCAGGGTCAGCCCGTCCACCACCAGGGCCTTGTTGTTGCCCGCGTTCTTGTCGGTCAGCGTGCCGGTGGTCAAACCCGACACCGGGGCCAGCACGCTGACCACGTCGCCGACCACGATGTCGGCTGGGTTGACCGCAATCGTGCCGCTGCTGCTGACGGTGACGCTGACGGTGCGCGTGCCGTCGTACACACGGTTGGCCGCTGCCACGCCCGTCAGCCCCGTCAGGGCAATCGACTTGGGCGTGATGCTGCCCGTGGTGCTGGCATTGCCGGCCGTCAGGCTGTAGTTGTCTGCGTCGGTGCCTTGCAGGCTGATGCTGCTGATTTGAATGGCCTTGGCTGTGCCGACGTTCTTTGCGTCCGCACCGGTGAACATGGCCGTGCCGGCCAGCGAAATGCTGTCGCCGATAACAAAGTTGCCTACCGTGCTGGTCACGGGTGCAGCCGTGCCGCCGTCGTAGACACGGCTGCCGCCCGTGTAGGTGGGCGTCACCTGGCGCCGGGTGATGTCGGCCGTGGTGTTGCCGGTGGTGTTCAGAAGGGCGTAGTTGCCAGCGTCCGCGCCCGACAAGCTGGCGGTGACGATGGTGAGTGCCTTGGTAGAACCTTGATTCTTGGCGCCAGCGCCGGTGAAGTTGCCGCTGCCGCGGATCAGCAGGCCGTCACCGGCTATCAGGTCGGTGGAGGTGCCGGTTACCGTGGCTGCGATGGTGCCGTCGTAGACCCGGTTGACGCCGCTGTAGCTGGAGGTCAGCGACTTCGGTGTGATGTTGACGGTGATGCCGGCCGTGCCTGCAATGCTGTAGTTGCCTGCATCGGTGCCAGACAAGGTGAGGCCGTCCACGCTCACGGCCTTGGTGGTGCCGGCATTTTTGTTGAGCATGGTGCCAGTGGTGACGCCAGACACGGGCACATCAATGGTGACGGTGTCCCCGGAGACGATGTCGTTGCTGTTGGGCACCAAGGTGACCCCGCCCGGCACCGTGACGGCCACCAGCGTGCTGCCGTCGTAGACGCGGTCGCTGGCCACCACGTTGGTCAAACCACTGACCGTGATGCCTTTGCGTGTGATGCTGCCCGAGGCGCTGCCGCTGCTGTTGCTCAGCGAGTAGTTGCCGGCATCGGCGCCCGTCAAAGCGGCGCCGGTCACGCTGATGACCTTGCCCGTGCCCACGTTGCGGGCGCCAGCCCCGGTGAACTCGGCGCTTTGGGTGGTGCTGACGATGTCGCCCGCAACCCGGTTGCTCAGCGTGGCGCTGACCGGCGCTGCATTGCCGCCGTCGTAGACCTTGGACCCGCCGGTGAAGTTGGCGGTCAGCGTGCGCGCAGTGATGTTGGCGCTGGTGCTGCCGTTGGGGTTGAGCAGGCTGTAGTTGTCGGCGGCTGCACCGGTCAGGAAGGCGCCACTGACGCCAATGGCCAGGTTGGTTCCCACGTTCTTGCCGGCGGTGAACAGACCTTGCGCCGTGAAGCTCAGCACCGCAGTGTCCACCGACAGGATGTCGCTGGAACTGGCGCTGATCTGCGCGTCGGCGCCGCCGTCATAAACCTTGTTGACACCGGCATACACCGCCGTCAAGGATTTGGGGGTGATGTTGACGGTCAGGCCGGTGGCGCCAATCAGCGCGTAGTTGGCAGCCGAACTGCCGTTGATCGTCAAGCCCGTGATCGCCACCACCTTGTTGTTGGCGACGTTGCGGTTGGCCAAGGTGCCGGTGCTGATGCCGCTGGTCGGCAGGGTGACACTGACCACGTCACCCGCAATCACCGAACTGGTGTCCACCGTGGCGCCCGCCACATTAACGGCCACGCTGGTGGTGCCGTCATAGACCCGGTTGGTGGCGGTGATGCCGGTCACGCCCAGCGGCCGCGGCGTGATGCTGGCGGTGGTGCTGGCGGTGCTGGTCAGCAGGCTGTAGTTGGTGGCCTGGGTGCCAGTCAGTCCGATGCTGCTGATGGCCACCGGCTTGTTGGTGCCCGCCGAGCCATCGCCGGTGAAGACCGCGGTTTGCGAGACACCCACCAGGTCGCCCGCGACGAATTGCAGCGAGCTGCCCACCACCGACGCGTTGACGTCGAGCAGGCCGTTGTAGACACGGCTGGAGCCGGTGTAGCTGACGGTGACGGGCTTGGCCGTGACGTCGGCCGTGGTGCTGGCCGAGGTGCTGGCCAGGCTGTAATTGGCAGCGCCAGTACCTGACAGCACGATGCTGGAGACACTGACTGGTTTGGACGTGCCCACATCCTTGGCGCCGGAACCCGTGAAAACGGCTTGTTGGCTGAAGTTGACCACGTCGCCCGACGCAATGCCGCTGGTGGTGGGCGTCACAGTGAGGCTGATGCCACCGTTGTAGACCCGGTTGACGCCGATGTAGGTGGGTGTCAGGGCCGCCTGGGCGATGTTGACGGTGATGCCGCTGCCAGTCGGGTCGATGCTGTAGTTGGTGGCGTCGGTGCCGCTCAGTGACAGGCCGGTGACGGTGACCGGTTTGTTGCTGCCCACGTTCTTGTTGACCATGGTGCCCGTGCTCAGGCCCCCCGACGGCAGCGAAACGGCCACGGTGTCGCCAGCCACAAAGCCAGCCGACGTGACCGTGCCGGCATTGACGGCCACCGTGTTGGTGCCGTCGTAAGCGCGGTCCACGGCCGTGATGCCACTCACGGTGATGGGTTTGGCGGTGATCGATCCGGTGGTGGTGGCCGTGGTGTTGCCCACGGTGTAGTTGTTGGCGTGGGTACCTGACAGGCTGATCCCGCTGACGCTGATGGCTTTGCCGGTGCCTACGTTCTTGGCCGTTGCGCCGGTGTAAACGGAGGACTCGCTGGCCGTCAAGGTGTCGCCGGAGTACAAACCCGAGGCCGAAAAGTTCAGCGAGACGTTGGCCGCCGTGCCGCCGTCATAGACCTTGGTGCCGCCGCTGAACGCCAGGTTCACCGGCTTGGGCGTGATGCTGGCCGTGGTGGTGATGCCGGCGTTGCCTGCGGACAGCCCCGGGTTGATCAAACGGTAGTTGGCTGCGTCGGCGCTGGCCAGCTGGTCATAGGTGATGGTGACCGTCTTGCCGGTGCCCACGTGGCGGGCATTGGTGTTGCCAAAGCTGGCCCACGGGTTGTAGCCCCAATAGAGATTGACGTAGTTGTTGCTGTCGAAGGTGACCACGTCGCCAGCCACAAAGTCGCTGGTGGTCGCTGTGGTGCGAACGGTGGTGCCACCGTCGTAGACCCTGTCGCTGGCGGTGTAGCTGACCGTCACGTCCTTTTGTGCGATGTTGACGGTGACCCCGCCACCGGTGCCGCTGGTGATGCTGTAGTTGCCGGCGTCGGTGCCGGTCAGGGTCAGACCCGGAACCGTCACGGCCTTGGCCGTGCCGGCGTTTTTGTTGGCCACCTGGCCCAGCACGCTGCCGCTGCCCGGCGTGGCCACACTGACCACGTCACCGGCCACCACGGCTGTGGTGTCGACCGTGGCGCCGTTGATGGTGACCTGCACGTCACGCGTGGCGTCGTAAACCCGGTTGACGGCGCTCACGCCGCTGACGGCCAGAGGCTTGGGTGAAATGGTGCCGGTGGTGGTTGCGGTGGTGTTTTGCAGCGCGTAGTTGCCCGCGTCGGTGCCGCTGATGCTGATGCCCGAGGCGGTGATGGTCTTGCTCGTGACCGCGCCCGAGCCGTTGTAGGCCACGTTCTTGTCGGCATAACCCAGGCTGGTGGTGCTGACAACGATATTGTCGTTGCCATACCAGTAGGTGGGGAACGTGACTGCGGCATTGGTGGTGCCGTCGTAGACACGGTCGGTTTGCGCGGTGCGGCTCAGGTAGAGCGCGAGTTGAGAGGGCGTGATGTTGACGTTGACAGCGCCCGCCTGGGCCGTGTAGTTGGCTGCGTCCACGCCGCGCAGGCCCAGACCGGTGACGGTGACGACCTTTCCATTGGCCACGTTCTTGTCGGCTATGGCACCCGTCAAACCGGTTTCGCGTGCGTCGACCTGGTCGCCGGACACCAGGCCAGCCAAGCTGATCGACGAGGTGGTGAGACTGACGTTGGTGCCGGCGTTGTAGGCACGGTCGGTGGCGTTGATGCCATTGACGGTGAGTGTCTTTGGCGTGATGTTGACGGTGACACCGCCCACGCCGGCCAAGGCGTAGTTGCCCGCATCTGTGCCCGTGATGGTCACACCGTTGACCGTGACGGCCTTGGCTGGGCCCACAGACTTGTTGGCCATGGTGCCGCTGGACACCGACGACAGGTCAACCGCCACGTTGTCGCCCGCCACGGCCCCAGCCAGTGTGGCCGCAGTAGCCGACACTGCCACCGTTGTGGTGCCGTCGTAGGCACGGTTGGTGGCGGTGAAGCTGCCGGCTGTGAGTGTGGCCGGTGTGATGTCGGCCGTGGTGTTGTTGGCGGTAGGCAGCACGTAGTTGGAAGCCAGGCCGCCAGTGCCGTTGGTCAGTGTGTAGCTGCCGCTCAAGTTGACCGTTTTGCCGGTGCCCACCGTCTTGCTGGCGAACTGGGCAGAAAAGCCGCTGCCGGGGGCAAAGGTCAGGCTTTCGCCAGCCACCAAGCCGCCCAGCAATGGGTTGCTGGCCAACGTGGCCTGCTGGGTGCCGTCATACACCTTGTTGGCCATCAGACCCGTCAGGGTGAGCGTGCGTTGGCCAATGACGAGGTTGGCCGTGCCAGCCAAGCTGAGGTCATAGCCGTTTTGCACCGAGTACAGGTTGGACGCCGTCAAGCTGTAAGTGCCGGCGTTGGCAGAAACGCCCGTCACGAAGATGCGCTGCGGGTTGATCACCGCCGTGCCACCCACGTTGATGGCGGCTGCGCCCAGGCTGGTGGTGCCGTCGTAGACCTTGTTGATGTCAGCCAAGGTCACGGTCAGCGGTGTCAGCAGGCCGCGCAGCAGCGGTGTGGTGACCCCGCCGTAAATGCGCCAGATCTGGGCTGTGCCGCCACTGCTGGCCAGGTCCCAACCCGTGAACGTGGTGGCCGTCTTCAGGCCTGCCAAGGTGCTGGCGGTACCGCCAAAACTGGCCGCTTGGCCGCTGGTGTCGGTGGCCCAGAAGCTGTTGGTGACCGCAGAGCTGGTAAGGCGCATGGCCACCAGACCGCCCATGACGCGGAAGTTGCCGCCCGTGGCACTGACGGCGCCGGTGGCGTAGGTGCGGTTGACCGCACCCACGGCTTGGCCCACCAGGCCGGCTGCGCGCAGGTTGCCAAAACTGGCCGCGGCCAGTGTGACGGCGCCCGTGGCGTAACTCTCGGTGAGGGTGGTGGCACTGGCGCTGAAGCCACGCAGGGTGCCGACCAACCCGCCGGCGTAGACGTCGGTGAAGGAAGCGAAGGTCAGCGTGCTGGCCAAGACGACGTTGCCCGTGGCGTAGCTTCGGGTCAACAGACCCAGGCCAGCAGCGCTGTGGGAGTTCTGGAACTCACCCACCAAGCCGCCCAGGGACTTGTCGCTGTTGTTGCCCAGACCCTTGACATCGCCGGTGGCGAAGCTGTCCCGAATGCCCCCGTAGCTGGCGTGGTAACCCACCAAGCCACCAACGCGCAACTGACCCTCCACGTTGCCACTGGCCGAACTGTTGCTGATGCCGCTGGTCACGGTGCTGTAGCTGCCAGAGAAGTAGCCAACCAGACCGCCGGCATAACTGACGCCACTGACATGGCCACTGGCCTGGCTGTTGGTGATGCCGCTGACCGTTCCAGCGGTGGAATTGGAATCCTGCAGGTAGCCAACCAGGCCACCGGTGTAGGCGCCCCCGCTGACCTGGCCGCTCGCCCGGCTGTCGTTGATGCCGGCCAGATTGCCAGCTGCTGAGACGGCGGCGAAGCCGACCAGTCCACCCACATAGCCCGCGTTGCTGGTTGACGTGACCTTGCCACTGGCCGAGCCGTTGTTGATGCCGACGTTGCTTTGATAGCCGACCAAGCCGCCCACATACTGGGTGCCGGTGACGTCGCCGGTGGCAGACACGTTACTCAGCGGGGCGGTACCGGAGTAGTAGCCAACCAGCCCGCCCGCGAAATAGCCGCTGTCAACCTTGCCGCTGGCCGCGCTGTCGGAAATGCCCACGCCCGAGAATTGCCCAACCAGACCGCCAACTTGGTGCGCAGTGTTGCTGGGGTTGACCGTGTCCCGCGCAGTCACGCTGCCAATGGCCGTGCTGGTGCTGATGCTGGCGTTGGTGAAGTAGCCAACCAGGCCGCCACCGTAGACATAGGCCGCATCCGCAAACACAGTGCCGATTGCAGAGCTGTCCGAAATTTGTGAGGTGCTGTAGTAGTAGCCCTGAAAGCCCCCGACCAAACCGCCCACGTAGACCGTGCTGTCGTTGGTGGTCACGACGTTGCCGGTGGCTGTGCCTCGAACGATTTGGGTGTCGTACAGGAAGCCGCCCAAACCTCCCACATAACGGCCGCCCGTGACGTTGCCGGCGGCAGAACTGTTGTTGATGGTGGCCGTGTTGCTGCTGGTGAAGCCGTATCCCACCAGTCCGCCTGAATAGGCCGATGAACTGGTGTTGACGACGTTGCCGGTGGCTCGGCTGTCGATGATGTTGCCGCTGTATTGCCAGCTGCCGATGAGACCGCCGGAATAGGCGCCCGTGGCGAAGACGTTGCCGCTGGCGATGGAATCGCTGACGTTGCCGCCGCTGTACATCAGGCCCAGCAGGCCGCCCACGTTGGTGCTGCCGCTGACGTTGCCAGTGGCCGTCACAAAACTGTAGCTGCCACCGCCCCGGCCGACCAAGCCGCCGGCGTGCTGATTGCCTGCGACCACGCCCGTGGCCTGCGAATTGCTGATCGTGCCTGCTACGTGATAGCCGACCAAGCCGCCCGTATGGGCGCTGGTGTAAGTGCTGCTGACGTTGCCGGTGGCCGAAGTTGTTGACAGGTTGGCGGTGCCCTCGGCTCTGCCGATCAGGCCGCCTGCGTCGCCCGCGGCCGTGACGTTGCCGGTGGCAGAACTGGCGCTGACACTGCCCGTGGTTCGTCCCACCAACCCACCCGCCGCATAGCCCGTGGCGGTAGAAGTGACGGGGGCAGCGCTGGAGCTTCCCGTGATGGACGAGGCTTCGCTGTAGCCAATGACGCCGCCCACCCAGTCCTGGCCCGACACGCTGGCCGTACCGCGCGTCAGGCCCGAGATCGCAGCGGTCGAGTTGTAGTAACCAATGACCCCGCCAGCCGAGCTGCCACCCGAGACCACGCCGGTGGCCGAGATGGTGCCCGACAGCGCGCCGCTCAATGAGTAGCGCCCCACCAGACCACCAATCCACGCCTGGCCTGTGGCGCCTGTGACCGTGCCGCTGGCGCTACCGGAAACCAGCGTGCCGGTGCCGTCGGTGTATCCGATCAAGCCACCCGCCGTATATTGGCCCGATACGTTGCCGCTGGCCGAAACATTGCTGAGGTTGCCGTTGGTGCGACCGGCCAGCCCACCCACTGCGCCCGCGCCCGTGGTGGACGCGGTGACGTTGGCGCTGGCGCTCAGGCCCGTCAGCGCTGCAGTCGATTGCATGTAGCCGACTGTTCCGCCCACCCAACTGGTGCCGGTGACGCTGGCACCACGGAAGACGATGGTGTTGTTGGTGTTGGTGACCAATGCGGTGGGCGAGTTGTAGTAGCCCACCACACCACCGGTATAGCTGCCCCCCGTCACGGTGCTGGCTGGGTTGCTGCCTGCTGCTGCCGCACCCGAACTGCTGTTGACGATGCCGGCCGTCATCGTGAACTCGCCGACCAGACCACCCACGCTGCTGGAATTGGTGCCGGCCGTGACGCTGCCCGTGGCCGAACTGCCGCTGATGGAGCCGGCGCCGCTGGCGTTGCCCACCAGACCACCCGCATCTGCGTTGGCCGCCGTGGTGCTGACGTTGCCACTGGCGCTGGAGCTGGTGATGCTGCTGGCGCTGGCGTAAGAGCCCACCAAACCACCCGAGCGCAAGCCCCCGGTGACCGAGCCGGAAGCTGAACTGCCGCTGATGGCAGCGCTGGCGTTGCCGATCAGGCCGCCGACATAGGAACTGGCGTTGGTGGCGGTGAGATCGACGCTGGCTGTGGAATTGCTGACCGCGCCTGTGGCTTGTCCCACCAAGCCGCCCATCCAGCTGTTGGCGGTGCTCTGCGCGGTGCCGGTGGCCGAACTGCCGCTGATCGCACCCGACCCCAGCCCAACCAACCCACCCACCCAGCCAGCTGATCCCGTCAAGGCGACTGCCGCGCTGCTGCCCGTAATGGTGGTGGAGCCTGCACTGCCCACCAGGCCACCGGCATGGGTGCCGCCGCTGATGGCCACCAGGTTGCCCACCGAGCCGACGGAACTGGCGTTGACGCTGCCCGTGCCACCCAAGCCCACCAAGCCACCCACTGCGTAGGCCGTGCCAGACGTGCTGACTGGCGTGGTGCTGTTCACACGCGTCAGAACCGTACTGCCTCCAGCCATGCCAGCCAGCGCGCCGGCATGGCCGGTGCCGGCCACGTTGCCGCCGCTCAAGCTGAGGTTGCGGATGTCGGCGTTGGTGGTGCTGGCAAACAAGCCCGTGGTGAAGAAGCCGGTGGTGGTCAGCGCGCTGACGCTGTGACCCAGCCCGTCAAAGCGGCCACCAAAGGAGTTGCTGGCACTGATGCTGGCCGTTGTCTCGTTGCCGATGGGGTTGAAGTTGCTGATCGACGACAGGTCGATGTTGGCGCCCAGCGCATAGTTGCCGGTGCGGGACAAGGCGTCGATGCCTTGCAACCCAGCCGCATCGACCACCACCGTGAAGGTGTTGGTCGTGCCATTGCTGCCCAGCTTGGTCAGGAAGTTGGCTCCCGCGGGCAGCGTGACGGGCGCGCCCACGGTGTAGACGCTGGAATTGCCAGCGGCCACCGCCGCCTGGCCGTATTCGAGTGAAAGGCTGGCCGGCACGCCACCCACGGACGTACTGCCGGTGATGGGTGCGTTGATGGTGATGTGGCGTTCGGCAATCAGTGTCAGGCGGGTACCGGCCCAGCTGACCGCGTCATTGACAAAGATGTCGCCATTGCCCCCGGCAGTTCCTTGCTGCGACGTCAGGATGCTGACGTTGCCGCCGCCCAGGTTGGCCGACAGGGTGGCGCCGGTGATGTTGCCGCCGCTGGATGCGATGGTGTAGTCGTTGGGGTCGATCAGCCAAGTCCCTGTGCTTCCACCTGGGGCCGTGGTGGTGACCCGTGCCGCATCGGCCACTTTCACCGTGGCCGCAGAAGTTTCGACAAAACCGCCTTGACCGTTGGCCGCGCTGGCATCGATGGTGCCGGCCACCTGTGTGGTGCCACGCTGCATGTCGCCGATCAGCATGACCCGGCCTGCGTTGCCCGCTTGGGGCGCGCGGGCTTCGATGTGTCCGCTGGTGGCCACCTGGTCGCCGGTGATCCAGATTTCGCCAGCGCGTTCGACCAGGGTGTTGGCGCGGATCAGGCCACTGTTGTTGACCAATGAACTCGCCAGGCCCTCGGCCGATGCGGCGCTCAGCCGCACCACGCCGCCGTCGGCCGTGATGCTGCCGTTGTTGTTGACCGTTCCAGAATCACCCGGAGTGACCACCGCTGAAATCAAGCCGCTGCCGCTGATGCTGACGGTTGCTGCGCGGCCGCTGGCCAGCACCACCGCGCCAGCGTTGACCGCCACTTCGCCTTGGTTGTCGACGTGTTTGCCAAACAGTGCCAGGTAGCCGCCGGCGTTGGCACGCAACGAGCCCTGGTTGACTACGGCTGCATTGCCGTTGCCATTGCCATTGCGACTGCCGCTGAAGATGAAGCGCCCATCGGCAAAGTCAGCCTGCGACAGGTCCAGCGTGGATGCAACCAGCCCGCCCACGTCGACCCTGGCGCCAGGCGCAAACAGCACGCCGTTGGGGTTGGTCAGAAAGACTTGACCGTTGGCTCGCAACTGGCCGTAGATTTCTGTACCGCTGTGTCCAACAACGCGATTCAGGGCAATCGACGAAGCGCTGGGTTGACGAAATTCCACCGTCGCGCCAGCACCGATGTTGAAGCTCTGCCAGTCCATGCCCAGCCGCTGGCTGGACTGGTTGACGATGAGCAGGTTGGCGCTTTGCTGCACTTGCCCGTTGCCAACCACCACCCGTCCACCCGCGGGCAGCGCTGAAGCCGGCACCTGGGCGTAGGCCAGGCCCGCACCGCCCAAAACCGCCGAAAGCAACCACGCCAGCAGGCGTGACAGGCCAGGCCTGCGCCGCCGCTCGGCCCGACGGTGTGCTGCGCTTCGGGCGCGGTTTGCGGTGGCGCCAATAACGCTTGCAGTAACGCTTGCAGTTGCGTGGGGCTTGCGGGAGGCGGTTCGTGCGGACATGGTGTTTCTCCGGGGCTTGCGCTGTCAGGCGTGAAGGCAGTGCCCAGTGGTGCTCATAAAAACAGAAAGCCAAAGACGGAAAGCCCATTGCGGGTTCATGGCGTGACGCTCAACAAAAGAAACAAGCGGGGCCCCGACTCGCTGCCGCCCGTGGTGGGAAGGCGGGCACCACGCCAAGCCAGCGTGGCGTTCAGGCCCCAGCCGCCGCTGGCCCAGCTCAGCCCCAAGCCCGTGGCGGTGACTTCGGGGTCGTTGCCGGCAAGGTTCAGCGCATTGCGGTTGATCTGGCCGCCGGCGTAGTCGTGGAACAAGCTGCCCACCACATTGCCGCCCAGGAAGTCTCGTGCATAACGCAGCTCCACAGAGGCCAGACCACCATGGTCCACCGAGACCTCGCCAGCCGCGTAGGACCGTACAGCACCCGGTCCGGTGAGACCCAGCTTTTCAGAACTGTCGAGCTGAACGCCCGAGGTTTGCGCTGACACGCGCCCATACAAGCTCAAGCCCTGACCCACGGCTTGCTGGTGAACCAGTTGCACACCCAGCTTGCGCCAAGGCTGCCGCACGGCGCCAGACACGCGCAATTGCCCCATCGTGGCGGTGGCGCTGCCAGCACTGAGCCCGCCCCAACTGCTGCGGTGGTCGAAACTGGCGGCCAGTTCGGCCGTGTCGTTGCGCTTGGCATTGGTGCTGCCCAATTGCTGAACCTCGTCGCGCAGACGTTTGTGGTCGAAGCCAGCGCGCAGGTAGACGCTGTTGTCGGCTGTTCGGCGCAGTGGGTAACTGGTATCCAGCCCGAAACTGTCAGCCTGGCCCACGGCGCCCAGCGTTCGAAACGACTCTGCCAACTGGTACTTCAGGCGCGAGACCGACGCGCCAAACTTCCAGCCGTCGCCACCCACGGGCACGCTGGTCGTCAGGCTGCCGGTGACCAGGCTGCCCCGGTCCGATGCAACGCCCCGGGCCGTGGTGTTGTCGCCCCAGCCGAAGAGGTCGCGAAATTGCAAGCTGATGCCGGCGCGGTATTCGCCGGTGGACTTGGCACCGTGATTGCTGAGGTCCAGGCGCACTTCCAGCGGTTCTTCTTCGGCCACCGAGATGATCACTTCAGCACCGCCCGTGGTGGCTCCTGGTGTAAACGCCGCCCGCGCGGTGACGCCGGGAATGTCGTTCAACAGCAGCAGCTTTCGCTCAACGTCGCTTTGCCGCAAGGCTCCGGGCGTGACCAGCGGATCGGTGTGGACTTGCACAACCTGGTCGCGCAGCCGAACGTCTTGCGCCGTGACGATCTGCACGCCTTCCAGTTTGCCTTCAAGCACCGCCAGTTCAATCACGCCGTCGGCCACCCGTTGTGCGGGCAGATAGGCATAGCTCAGCAAGTGGCCGTTGGCTTGGTAGTGGCGGGTCAGCGCGCCCGCGGCTTCGTTCAGCCCCCGAATGTCCAGGCGCTTGCCCGTCCAAGGCCGCACCAAGTCTGTCAGCGTGTCTTCGCTGTAGGACACTGCGCCGGTGATTCTGAATTGCGTCACGGTGACACTGACGCCATCTGGCATGTTGATGGCGGGCCGCACTGGTGCGTCAATGAGCCGCTGCGGAACTGCAGGGGGCAGGGCCGGCGGTGCCGTGCGGCGTGTCTCTTCCAACAGCTGACCGGCGCTCGGCTGCGCCGTTTGCGCATGGGTCCCCAAGGCGACGACCATGCCGACGGCCAATGGCGCAAGGCGCCAAGCCATGTTTACCCGCGGGAGTGGCGTGAGCTGCTGCATCGGAGTTTTGGTGCGAGTGCGGTTGAGGGGTGGTGGGGGAGCAAAGGCCGTGCGTGATCAACGCCGGGCCAGTTTGTCCAGCAAGGCCATGAGCTGTCGCTCGGCGGGGATAAAAGCCTTGTCTTTGCCTAGCAAGGCCTGCAGCGCCTGCACGGCGTCGTCCAGCTTTCCGGCGTCGGCCAAGGCCAGGGCTTGGTCATAAGCTTGCCATGAACTGGCCGCAAAGCTAGGGCCGGTGGCCTGTTCACCGCCCAAGGCGCGGACCAAGCGGCGATTCAGGGTTTCGACTTGCCGCATCACGTCGGCAAGCTCAGCGGTGGCCTCGTCTGAAAACAGCACACGGGAAGTCGCGGTGTCGATCATGCGCACATGAATCTGGACCTGCTGCCCCAGGACAAAAAAACCTCCGAACACCATGCGCCCTGCGCCGACGATGCGGCCCAACCGAACGCGGGCATCCTCGTCGGCCAAATCGCTGGCGGAAACCTTTTGTTCGGCCAGGAGGTCCTTCAGACGTTGTCGTTCTACCACCGGCAGCCCTGCTACCTGGAGCAGTGATGTCGTGAGGCTTTCAGACAAAGAGCGACGCAAAAAGTCGCTGGACATGGTGGCGCTTGCCGCACCAGGGGTTTGGTTGTCGAAGTCCCAGACCACCACGGCCGGCAATGCGGCAGGCCCTGGTGGCATGGCTTGGGCATGGACGGCCCTGGACCCAGCCCAGGCCAGCAAAGTCAGCGCCGAAAAAAGCGCCAGGCGCAACAACGCAGCCAGCCGGACGCGGTGCAGGGCACCGGCCGGCTTGAGGGGCAGCGTGGGGCGGGCTGTCATTCCTGGCGGGCAATCACTCGCTGGTTCTTGTCAGGCGTTGCGGTGGCATCACTGACCCGGCCATAGGCCAGCAGGTCCTGGACCTCGGTAACCGTGACCAGTGCAATCCGGTTTTCGCGGTAGCCCAAGACGCGGCCGTTGTGCTCAATGGGTTCACCGCGGCTGAGCACATTGAAGGACTGGCCGACCTGCAGCCCGTGTTTCTTGCCCAGGTTCAGGATGGCCCGGGGGCCCTCCATGGCCACGATTCGGCCCTTGAGCGGATACTTGTCCTGCACCGTTTTGGCCACCTGGTTGGCGATGGCCACCGCCAGTTCGGTGGGGTTGGGCGGGCCCGTGGTGCGCTCCGAGCGAACCATCGCCAGTTGGGTGGTTTCGGTGTCGATGGCCCGCACCGCCGCCGACAGGCCGTTGCCCTGGGAACCCAGCACGCCAGAGACCATCAAGCGCGCTGCCAGCACCTTGCCCAGCTTGATCTGCGTGTCCTGGTCGGCCAGGTCGGACGAGCCCAGCTTGACTTCGGCCAGCACCTTGTCCAGCAAGCGTCTTTCCACCAACGTGAAGCCGCGGTTTTGCAGTTCGCGGATGAGTTCCTGCTGCACCAGGCTTTCCAGGCCGATGCGGCCGAAAGCACCGGGCTGGGTTTGGTCCTGGAACGGCAGCACGCTGAGCGCCAGTACTGGCGAGGTCCAGTCGTCGGCCGAGCCCGCCGCTGCAGGGCGAACCGCAGGGCTGCGGAAGCGGACAGCCAATTCCTTGACGGCGTCGTCGACATAGGTCTGCCGGGCCCGGTCTTGTTCATCGGCCAGCGCTTCCTGGGTCTGGCGTATCAGCGCGGCGGTCATGGCGTCGCCGGGGTCCAGGGCCTGGGCGCGTTCAAGCACCGTTTTGGCGCGTGCCGATTGGCCGGTTTCGTTCAGGGTCACGGCCAGGTTGCTCAGCGCCTCAACCGATTGGGGATTTTCGCGGCTGGCGCGCTCATAGGTCTTGATGGCGGCCTGCGGGTCTTGCTTGCGCTGGGCATTGCCAACAGCCACCAGCGCGCCGGCCTTCTGCCAGGAGAAGTCGGCTGAAGTTTGCGGCCCCGCTGCCTGCTGCAGCGAGGCTTGCGCTGCAGGGCCTTGGCCCGTCAAAGACAGGGCGCGGCCCCGGATGAGATAGGCCGCGCTGCGTGTCGGCGCCTTGGCAATGATGTCGTTGGCCTCTTGCAGGGCGGCTTGGCTGTTGCCGCGCGCCAACGCAATTTCAGCCACGCCCTCGCGACCCATCCACACCACCTCGGGGTGGCTGGCACCAGCCAGGGCGCGAAAGATGCGCTCGGCGTCGTCAAGCTGCCCCTGGCGCAGCATCTCGTAGCCCCGCTCGGCGCGTGCAATGTGCTCAATGCCGGGGGGCGGCTGCAGGGTGGCACCAGACTTGATGGAAGGCGCAGCGCTGAAAAATGTGAAGTCACCCTCCAAGGAGGTGCTTTCCCAAGGCACCTGGCCGCCGTTGGAGTCCAGTCGCACGCCCAGGCGCACGCGCTTGAAGATTTCCTCGATGGCCAGGCCGGGCCGTTCCATGTTGGCCAGCAAATGCTGCGTGTACAGCCCGTTGGAGCCTTTGCCGTCGCTGGCCACGCTGCCCGGCGCGGTGGCAAAGGCCACCAGGGAACCGATGGGCGCGTCCACTTGCGATAGGCCACCGCTGTTGGACCGCGTGCTGCGGGCAAAAGGGTTGTCGCGGCAGGCGTCCAGGATCACCACGTTGATGCGGTTGCGTGCGGTTTCCATCTTGTCCAGCACCTGCTGAACGTCTACTGCCTTGTAGGGGACCTCGTCCTCCCGCTTGATGTCGGCGCCCACGGGCATCAGGAAATTGCGCCCCTTGATCTGTACCCCGTGGCCGGCAAAGTAGAACAAGCCTGCACCGCCGCCTTTGAGCCGGTCGCCAAACGTGGTGACGGCGTCTTGCAGTTGTTTCTGGCTGGCGTTGAGCTTGAGGTCAACGGTGAACCCTGCGCGCTCCAGCACCTTGGCCACGGCCGCCGCGTCGTTGGTCGAGTTGAGCAGGGGGGCGGTGGCGTAGCTGGCATTGCCCACCACCAAGGCGTGGCGAGGCTCTTGCACGGGCGCCGCAGCTTGAGCGACCCAACTGAGAACGGTCAACGCGGTGGCCATTGCACCGATCAGCACTTTGTGCAAGCCCCGGCGGGCTGGCAAACGGCGGGCTGCAAAACGGCGGGCGGTGGCGGCTGGGTGAGCCTGAGCGCTTTGATACATCGGTGATTCCCTTCGGAAACGACTTCCCGGGATAGGGCTCTGCTGACCCTTCCATTGACTTGTAGAGAATCGTACGGGAATGACCAGCCTGAAATACCCCTACCCAGAGGAGATCCGGGCTTCGATCAAGGGGGGAGCCCTCTCATGGGGGATAGGCCTGTTGGCTGGACTCAGAGCTTGTGAAGTATTCCGGCGCGCCCGAGCGGGTGTCCGAAACGGTGTCGATCTAGGCGCAAAGCGCAGACGTAGCTCGGGCTACGTCGAGCATTTGCAACGACGAGCGGCACCGTTTTGGGCGCACGAGCGGATGTGGCGGAATGCTTCACAAGCTCTCAGGACTTGTTGCCCGAGGAAGATACTTTGTGGCGCATCAGGCGCCCGTGCTCGCGAACCCAATCGCGCTTTTTCTCGGTGTCGCGCTTGTCGTGCTGCGACTTGCCTTTGGCCAATGCAATTTCAGCCTTCACCCGGCCGTCCTTGTAGTGCAGGTTCAATGGCACCAGGGTGAATCCCTTTTGCTCCACCTTGCCCACCAGGCGACGGATCTCTTCCTTGCGCATCAAGAGCTTTTTGGTGCGGTCGGCCTCGGGGTGAATGTGGGTGGATGCCGTTCTCAGGGCATTGATGCGGCAACCGATGAGGTAGAGCTCGCC
>JAYVSX010000002.1:0-3462 GCA_043774975.1 Rubrivivax sp. | reverse complement strand
GGCCCAAAGCCGCGCCAGCCTGGCCGGTGAGCTGGCGCGCTTCGACTTCACCTGGTTCATTCCCAGCCTGGTGAAGCACCGCAAGCTGCTGGGCGAGGTGCTCTTGGTCAGCGCCGTCCTGCAACTGTTCGCGCTGGTGACGCCGCTCTTTTTTCAGGTGGTGATGGACAAGGTGCTGGTGCACCGGAGCACGTCGACGCTGGACGTGCTGGTGGTGGGCCTGGTCGTGGTGATGCTGTTCGAAACCCTGCTGGGCCTGCTGCGCAGCTATGTCTTCAGCCACACCACCAGCCGCATCGATGTTGAGCTGGGCTCGCGCCTGTATCGCCATTTGCTGGCGCTGCCGCTGGCCTACTTCGAGGCGCGGCGGGTGGGTGATTCCTTGGCTCGGGTGCGCGAGATCGAAAACATCCGTCAGTTCCTGACCGGCAACGCACTCACGCTGGTGCTGGACCTGGTGTTCTCGGTGGTCTTCGTCGCCGTGATGCTGCTGTACAGCGTCAAGCTCACGCTCGTTGTGCTGGCCAGCTTGCCGCTGTATGTGCTGCTGAGCCTGCTGGTGGTGCCGGTGCTGCGCCGCCGGCTGGACGAGCAGTTTGCCCGCGGCGCCGAAAACCAAGCCCTGTTGGTAGAGAGCATCACTGGCGTGCAGGCCGTCAAGGCGGCCGCGCTGGAGCCAGCGTTTGCGCGCCGCTGGGACCAGCAGCTTGCGGCCTATGTGTCCGCTTCGTTCCGCACCCAGTGGCTGGCCTCAACGGCGCATGAGTTGGTGGGCCTGATCGGCAAACTGGTCTCGGCCGCGGTGCTGTGGATGGGCGCCCACGCGGTGATGGCCGGCGACCTGACCGTGGGCATGTTCATCGCCTTCACGATGTTTGCCAACCGCGTGGCGCAGCCGATCATGCGCATTGCGCAGATGTGGACCGACTTCCAGCAAACGGGGCTTTCGATGCGGCGCCTAGCCGACATCCTTGACACCCGCACCGAAGCGCTGCCGCAGGCAGCGGCGCAGCTGCCGGCGCTACAAGGCCGCATCACCTTTGATGCCGTGACCTTTCGCTACCGGAGCGACGCGCCGCCGGTGCTGCACGGCGTGAGCCTGGACATCAAGCCCGGCGAGGTGATCGGGATCGTCGGGCGCAGCGGCTCGGGCAAGAGCACCCTGACCAAGCTCGTGCAGCGGCTGTACGTGCCCGAGCAAGGCCGGGTGCTGGTGGACGGCATCGACATCGCGCTTGTCGACGCCGCGCCGCTGCGCCGCCAGGTGGGCGTGGTGCTGCAAGACAACCTGCTCTTCAACCGCAGCGTGCGCGAGAACATCGCCATCGCCGACCCCGCTGCGCCGCTGGACATGGTGATGCACGCGGCGCAACTGGCCGGCGCACACGACTTCATTGCCGAGCTGCCGCAGGGCTACGACACGCCGGTGGGCGAGCAGGGCACGGGCCTGTCCGGTGGGCAACGCCAGCGCATCGCCATCGCCCGTGCCCTCTTTACACAGCCGCGCATCCTTATCCTCGACGAGGCCACCAGCGCGCTGGATTACGAAAGCGAGGCGGTGCTCCACCGCAACATGGCCGCCATCTGCCAGGGCCGCACGGTGATCATCATCGCGCACCGCTTGTCGGCGGTGCGGCGCGCCCACCGCATTGTTGTGCTGGACCGCGGCCGCATCGTCGAAGCAGGCCCGCACCAGGCGCTGCTGGCGCAACGCGGCCTGTACGCGCACCTGTGGTCCATGCAGTCCGGCGGCGACGACGCGCCGCCCGGCGGCAAAAATCCGCAGCCGCCCACCCCGCCGGGCGAGGACCAGCCACGATGACTGCGTCCGCTGCACCTGCTGTGCCCGCCGTGCTCGCTGCACCTGCCGCGCCCGCTGCGCCCGCAGCACACGCGGCACACGCGGCACACGCGGCACAGGCAGCACAGGCCACGTCACTTCGCCACCCCGCGCTTGAACTGGTGGGTCGTTACCGCGCGGTGCTTGCAGCAGCCTGGCAGATGCGCCACGAGCTGGCCGGGCCGCGCCGCCTGGCCGACGAGGCGGCCTTCCTGCCGGCAGCGCTGAGCTTGCAGGAAACGCCAGTGCACCCCGCGCCGCGGCGGGCGATGGTGCTCATCGTGGCGCTCGCCGTCGCGGCCTTGGCGTGGAGTTGGTTCGGCCAACTCGACATCGTGGCGGTGGCCGACGGCCGCGTCGTCGTCAGCGACCGCACCAAGGTCATCCAGCCGCTGGAAACGGCGGTGGTCAAGGCCATCCGCGTGCGCGACGGCGACAAGGTCCGTGCCGGCCAAGCCCTGGTTGAACTCGACGCCACCGTGGCCACCGCCGACAGCCGCAACGTGCAAGAGCAACTTGGCGCAGCGCGCGCCGAGGCCGCGCGGGCACGCTGGCTGCTTCAGGCGCTGGACAACACCGGCCCGGCAGCAAAAAGCTTGGCCGCGCCTTCCGCGCCTTCCGCGCTGGCCCGGCTGGACCCACCCACCCGCGCCGAGTGGGAAGACATCGCCTCCCGCCTGGCGCGGTTGGACGCCGAACTGGCACGCCGCAAGGCCGAGCGCGCGACCGTGTCCGAGCTCATCGCCAAACTCGAAGCCACCGTGCCGCTCGCACGCCAACGTGAAACCGACTTCAAGTCCCTCTCAGACCAAGGCTTCGTTGCCGGCCACGCCGGGCAGGACCGCACGCGCGAACGCGTCGAACTCGAACGCGACCTCGCGATGCAGCACGCCCGCCTGCGCGAGTCCGACGCCGCCCTCGCCGAGGGCCGCCAAACGCGCATCGCCGCCTTGGCCGAAACCCGACGCAGCCTCTCCGACCGCCTCACCAAAGTTTTGCTCGAAGCCACTCAACTCGAGCAGCAGGGCAACAAAGCCGCCCAACGCGAACGCCTCACCCAACTCACCGCCCCGGTGGCCGGCACCGTGCAACAACTGGCCGTGCACACCCCCGGTGGCGTGGTCACCCCAGCCCAGCCGCTGATGGTCATCGTCCCCGAAGCGGCCGAAGTCATGGCCGAAGTGATCGTCGAAAACAAGGACATCGGCTTTGTACGCGCCGGCCAAGCTGCCGCGGTCAAGCTCGAAGCCTTCCCCTTCACCCGCTATGGCACCGTGCCGGCCAAAGTGCGCAGCGTGAGCGCCGACGCGGTGCTGGACGAAAAGCGCGGCGCCATCTTCAAGGCGACGGTGCTGCTAGAGCGCGACACCATCACCATCGACGGCAGGCAAGTGAAGATTGCACCCGGCATGAACATGAGCGCAGAAATCATGACCGGGCGGCGGCCGGTCATCGAGTATCTGCTTGGGCCGGTGCAGCGCAAGGTTGGGGAAAGTGGGCGGGAGAGGTGATGCGCATGGCGACATCGGCAAGCGGCCCCTTTTCACTCCCCCGGTGGAGAGCAGAATCTGGCCATACGGGACTTCAGCGGGGTGTTCGTCGAACGCTGATACCTGACCCTA
>JAYVSX010000001.1:0-26321 GCA_043774975.1 Rubrivivax sp. | reverse complement strand
TCACCAGCTTGAAGCCCATGTCGCTGACCAGCCCGATGAGGCCAATCACGATGATGCCGAAAATGATCTGGTCAGTGGCCAGCAAGGCCTGGCTGTCGGTGATCATGTGGCCGATCCCGCTGGAGGCACCGATCAACTCGGCCACGATGACGTAGGTCCAGGCCCAACCCAGCACCATCCGCAGGATTTCACAGATCTCGGGTGCCGCGCCGCGGATCAACACCCGCTTCACGATGCTGGCGTCGGTGCAGCCCAACGTGTAGGCGGCTTCCACCAGGTCGCGCCGGGTGTTACCCACGCTCACCGCGATCATCAGCACCAATTGAAAAAAACTGCCGATGAAAATGACCGACAGCTTTTGCGCCTCCCCGATGCCGGCCCACAGTATCAGCAAGGGAATGAAGGCGCTGGCCGGCAGGTAACGCGCAAAGCTGACAAAGGGCTCGAAGAAGGCTTCAATGGGTTTGTAGGCGCCCATCAAGACACCCAGCGGCAGCGCCAGCGCAGCCGCCAGCACAAAGCCGCCCACCACCCGCCACATCGTCATGCCAATGTCGTGGGCAAAGCCCATCTGCGTCAGCAAGACCCAACCCGAGCGCAGCATCTGCAGCGGGTCGGCCAGAAAGATCTTTGGCACCAGGCCACCAAAGGTGACCGCCGCCCAGACCAGCACGAACAGGACGAAGAAGGACACGCCGAGCACCACGCGGGTGCCCGGCGCCACGGCGACCAGGGGCTTCATGCCAAACGCTGCAGCGGTGGGCTTACTTGATGAAGCGGGTGTCGGCCAGCTTCGTCAGGTCGGGCATCGAGCGGATGATGCCGGCCGACAACAGCAGGTCGGCGGCTTCCTTGCTGAACTGCGCGTGCTCACCGGCAAAGAACTTCTGGTTGGCGGCACGGTCTTGCCAGCGCAGGAACTTCTGGCTGGCCTCAAAGGCCTCGGCTGATTGTTTGACGTCGGCGCCCATGATCTCGAAGCTCTTCTTTGGCTCGGCCTTGATCAGCTCCAACGCGTCGAAATAGGCGTTGGTCATGCCTTGTGCGGCCTTTGGGTTCTCGGCCAGGAACTTCGGCGTGCAGCCGAAGGTGTCCATCACCATCGGGTAGTCGAGTGTGGTGGCGATGATCTTGCCGGCCTCGGGCTTGGCGCGCACGGCGCTGAGGAAGGGCTCGTAAGTCATGGCCGCGTCGAGGTTGGCGGTGCCGGCAATCATCGCGTTGGCGGCGGCCTGCGGCTCGAGGTTGACGATGTTCACGTCTTTCAGCGTCATGCCGTTTTTGGCCAGCATCCAGGCCAGCGCGAAGTACGGCGCGGTGCCAGGCGCGCTGGCGGCCACGGTCTTGCCCTTCAGGTCCTTGATGCTGGTGATGTTGGATTTGACCACCATGCCGTCGGCACCAAAGCTCTTGTCCAGCTGAAAGATCTGCGTCGTGGCCACGCCGTTGGCGTTCCAGACGATCCAGGTCTCCACCGTGGTGGCTGCGCACTGGATGTCCCCGCTGGCAATCGCCAGGTGACGGTCCTTCTGCGGAATCTTCTTGATGCTGACGTCCAGCCCATGCTTCTTGAACAGGCCCGCTTGCAGCGCCAGCGTCAGCGGCGCAAAGCCGGTCCAACCGCTGATGCCGATGGCCACCTTGGTGTCCTGCGCTTGGGCGGAAAGTGCCAGAGCGGCGGCGGCCAAAACAATCAAAGACTTCTTCATGAGAGCTCCTCTTGGAATGTGATCAACAGATCGTGGCAGGGTGAAAGGTTGGACCGGTCGATCAGACGGGTATCCACAGTGCCGGCAGGCCCGGCAGTGTGCGCAAGATGCGGGCCAGGTCGCCGCCCCGCACCAGGCTGCTGGCGGCTTCAATGTCGGGCGCCAGGTAGCGGTCTTGCATCATCGTGGGGCACTGTGCCCGCAACAGCGTATGCACCTGCTCCAGTGCCAGCGAGCTTTGCAGCGGGCGCAGGAAATCAATGCCTTGCGCCGAAGCCAGCAGTTCAATGCCCAGGATGTGCGCCACGTTGGCGATCATGGCCTGCAGCCGGCGCGCAGCAAAGGTGGCCATGCTGACGTGGTCTTCCTGGTTGGCGCTGGTGGGCAGGCTGTCCACGCTGGCCGGGTGGGCCAGGCTTTTGTTTTCGCTGGCCAGCGACGCGGCGGTGACGTGGGCGATCATGAAACCGCTGTTCAGGCCGGCGTTGGGGGTCAGAAACGGCGGCAGCCGCGACACGCCGCTGTCGATCAGCATGGCGATGCGGCGTTCAGCGATGGCGCCCACTTCGGCAATCGCGCAGGCCATGGCGTCGGCGGCCAGGGCCACCGGCTCGGCATGGAAGTTGCCGCCGGAAATCATGGCCCCGTCTTCAGCAAACACCAAGGGGTTGTCGGTGACCGCATTGGCTTCACGCAGCAGCACCAGGGCGGCATGCCGCAGCTGGTCCAGGCAGGCGCCCACCACCTGCGGCTGGCAGCGCAGGCAATACGGGTCCTGCACCCGGTCGTCGCCGTCCTGCATCTGGCTCAGCCAGGGCTGGACATCCCCCTCGGGGGGCGGGCGGCGAGCATCGCCGACCTGGGGGCGCATGCTCTGGTGCGAAGCGCGAATGGCGCTGCCCTGCAGCAAGGCGCGGTAGTACTGGGCCACATCGATCTGGCCGGGCTGGCCGCGCAGCGCGTGGATGCGCGGGTCAAACGGGCCGTCGCTGCCGCGTGCAGCGTCCACCGTCAGCGCGCCAATGACCAGGGCCGACTCCAGCACCGGCTCAAAACTGAACAGCGCGTGCAAAGCCAGCGCGGTGCTGGTCTGGGTGCCGTTGATAAGCGCCAGGCCTTCCTTGGCCTGCAGCTTCAGCGGCGCAATCTGCTGGGCTTGCAGGGCCGCTGCGGCAGGCTGGCGCACACCATCCACCAGAAATTCGCCCTCGCCCATCAGCGCCAGGGTCATGTGCGCCAACGGCGCCAGGTCGCCGCTGGCGCCCACCGAACCCTGTGACGGCACATAAGGAATGAGGCCCGCGTTGTGCACCGCCAGCAGCGTGTCGATGACCACCGGCCGCACCCCGCTGTGCCCACGCGCCAGGCTGGCGGCCTTGATGGCCAGCATCAGGCGCACCACTGCTGGTGCCAGCGCTTCACCCACACCCACGCTGTGGCTGCGGATCAGGTTGAGTTGCAGGGTGGCCAGGTCGGCTTCGCTGATGCGGGTGCTGGCCAGCTTGCCAAAGCCGGTGTTGACGCCATAGACCGGCGCCGTGCCCTCGGCGGCGCGGCGCACCACGGCGGCGCTGGCCTGGATGCCAGGCAGGGCCTGCGGGTCCATCACCAGCGGCTGGCCCCCGGCGTGGATGGCCTGCAGTTCGTCAAGCGTGATCTGGGCAGGGCGCAGCAGCATCAGCGTTTTTCTCCAGCCTGGCCGCGCCTGATCATGGGCAGGTTCAGGCCCTGCTCCTGCGCGCAAGCCACGGCGCTGCCGTAGCCCGCGTCGGCATGGCGCATCACACCGGTGGCGGGGTCGTTCCAGAGCACCCGTTCAAGGCGCTGGGCGGCCTCGTCGGTGCCGTCACAGACGATCACCACGCCGCTGTGCTGGCTGTAGCCCATGCCCACGCCACCGCCGTGGTGCAGGCTGACCCAGGTGGCGCCGCCAGCGGTGTTGAGCAAGGCGTTGAGAAAGGGCCAGTCGCTGACCGCGTCGCTGCCGTCTTGCATGCTCTCGGTTTCGCGGTTGGGGCTGGCCACGCTGCCGCTGTCCAGGTGGTCGCGGCCGATCACGATGGGGGCCTTGAGTTCACCGCTCCTGACCATCTCATTGAAGGCCAGACCGGCACGGTGGCGTTCGCCCAGGCCGATCCAGCAGATGCGTGCGGGCAGGCCCTGGAAGGCGATGCGCTGGCCGGCCATGTCGAGCCAGCGGTGCAGGTGCGCGTAGTCTTCCAAATGAGCTGGGAACAGCTCCTTCATCTTGGCGTCGGTCTTGCGAATGTCTTCGGGGTCGCCACTCAGCGCCACCCAGCGGAAAGGCCCCTTGCCACGGCAAAACAGCGGCCGCACATAGGCGGGCACGAAGCCGGGGAAGTCAAAGGCGTTTTTCACGCCGGCATCAAAGGCCACCTGGCGGATGTTGTTGCCGTAGTCCACCGTGGGCACACCAGCGGCCTGGAAATCGAGCATGGCCTGCACATGCACGGCGCAACTCTGCGCGGCAGCCTGGCGCAGTTCGGCATGTTGGCCGGCGTCGGCCTGCGCCGCACGCCAACGCGCCACCGACCAGCCGATCGGCAGGTAGCCGTTGACCAGGTCATGGGCACTGGTCTGGTCGGTCACCAGGTCGGGGCGCACACCACGGCGCACCATCTCAGGCAGCAGCTCGGCCGCGTTGCCCAGCAACGCAATGCTGATGGCTTTTTTCTCGGCGGTGTAGCGCTGGATGCGGGCCAGGGCGTCGTCCAGGTTGCTGGCCTGTTCATCCACGTACTTGCTGCGCAGGCGGAAATCGATGCTGCTTTGCTGGCACTCGATGTTCAGGCTGCAGGCACCTGCAAAGGTGGCCGCCAGAGGCTGCGCGCCGCCCATGCCACCCAAGCCGCCGGTCAATATCCAACGGCCAGCCAAATTTCCGCCGTAGTGCTGCTTGCCGGCTTCGACAAAGGTCTCGAACGTGCCCTGCACGATGCCCTGGCTGCCGATGTAGATCCAGCTGCCGGCGGTCATCTGGCCGTACATCATCAAGCCCTTGCGGTCGAGCTCGTCGAAGTGCTCCCAGGTGGCCCACTTGGGCACCAGGTTGCTGTTGGCCAGCAACACACGCGGCGCACCTTCGTGGGTGCGAAACACGCCCACCGGCTTGCCGCTTTGGATGAGCAGGGTCTCGTCAGGCTTCAAGCGGCGCAGGGAATCGAGGATGGCTTCAAAGCAGTCCCAATTGCGCGCCGCCTTGCCGATGCCGCCGTAGACCACCAAGGCGTCGGGGTTCTCGGCCACTTCGGGGTCGAGGTTGTTTTGCAGCATGCGGTAGGCCGCTTCGATCAGCCAGTTGGCGCAGGTGATGGTGCTGCCACGCGGCGCACGCACGGGGTGGGGCTGGGCCGGTGCAGCGGCCAGCTGACGAATGACGGAGTGATCGGTCATGGGGTTGTTTCCGGGTTTTCAGGGTTGCACTCTACTTGTCTAGACAAGCCTATGCAAGTAGCATGCTCTCATGGTTTCCCCGCGTGCCACACCCTCTTCTCAGCCTGCACAGGCCTTGCCTTCTTGCGCGCCGCTCGCAGGGTCTGGCAGTGGGTCGGGCGCCCCCTACACGCGGGTCAAGCAGCACCTGAAGGACGGCTTGGCGTCGGGCGTCTGGAGCGCCGGCGCGTTGATGCCTTCTGAAGCTGAACTGGTGGCGCAATTTGCGGTCAGCCGCATGACCGTGAACCGGGCCTTGCGCGAACTGCAAGCCGAAGGCCTGGTCGAACGCACGCAAGGCGTGGGCACCTTCGCGGCTCAACTGCACAAGGTCAGCAGCACCTTGACCATTGCCGACCTGCACGAAGAAATCCAGGGCCGCGGCCACCACCACGAAGCGCGCGTGCACCTGCAGCGCAGCGAACCGGCCAGCGCCGCGCTGGCCGCACAACTGGGCGTCACCGTGGGCAGCGCGGTGTTCCACACCCTCATCGTGCACCTGGAAAACGGCGTGCCCTTGCAATGCGAAGACCGCTATGTCAACCCCAGCGTGGCGCCACGCTACCTGCAAGCCGACTTCACCCGCACCACGCCCACGCACGAGCTCTTTCAGACCACCGCGCTGTGGCGCGCCCAGTACAGCATTGAAGCCGCGCAGGCCACGGCTCAAGAAGCCCAGCTGCTGGGCGTGGCGGCCGACACCGCCTGCCTGATCATGGTCCGGCGCACCTTCACGCGCCAAGCCCCCATCACCATCGCGCGCCTGGTTCACCCCGGCAACCGCTACAGCTTGCATGGGGAGTTCCAACCATGAGCAGCCGTCCCTGCGCTGGCGACCCCGGCTGCTCAACCCACCCCCGGCACGGCAACTCAACCGAGGTCGCTGCCTTGCTTGAACGAGCAGAGCGCGCCGTGACGCCTGAACGGGTGGCCGACTACCAACGCGATGGCGCGGTTTGCCTGCGCCAGTTGCTGAACGCCGACGAAGTGGCCTTGCTGCGCAGCGGCATCGACCGCAACCTGGCGCAGCCCAGCCCGCGCGCCATCGTGGCCAGCCAGCCAGACGACCCCGGCTTTTTCATCGAAGACTTCTGCAACTGGCAAGGCAACCCCGACTACCGACAGTTCATCTTTCGTTCGCCGCTGGCCCAGGCCGCAGCGACCCTGATGCACAGCCAAACCGTGCGCCTGTACCACGACCACATGCTGACCAAAGAGCCGGGCACCCGTGCGCCCACGCCCTGGCACCAGGACCAGCCCTACTACAACGTGGAAGGTCAGCAAAACGCCAGCTTCTGGATCCCGGTGGACCCGGTGCGCCGCGCGTCGACGCTGGAGTTTGTGGCCGGCTCGCACCGCGGCCCGTGGCTGATGCCGCGCACCTTCATGGACCACCAGGCGCGCTGGTTCCCTGAAGGCAGCCTGGCCGACCTGCCCGACATCAACGCCCAGCGCAGCCAGCACCACATCCTGGGCTGGGAACTGGAGCCGGGCGACGTGGTGTGCTTCCACATGCTGGCCTTGCACGCCAGCGCCGGTGTTGACCCCGACCGCCGCCGCCGTGTGTTTTCAGTGCGCATGCTGGGCGACGACATGCGCCACGCGCCGCGGCGCTGGAAAACGTCGCCCGACTTCCCTGGCCTGGCTGCGCAGCTTCCCCCGGGTGCCCTGATGGACCACCCCCTCTTTCCGCTGTTGGTGGGCGCACAACCATGATCCACACCGTGCGCTTGCAAGACGTGCCACCGCAGCCCTGGCGCAACGGCGGCGGCAGCACCTGCGAGCTGTTGGCTTGGCCGTCGGTTGGTGCATCTGGTGGTGCATCTGGTGGTGCATCAAGTGGCCCGTCAGATGGCCCGTCAGGTGGCCCATCAGATGGCCCGTCCACCACGCCCTGGCAGTGCCGCATCAGCGTGGCCCGCATCGAACAAAACGGGCCGTTCAGCGCCTTCCCGGGCGTGGAACGCTGGTTTGCCGTGGTGCAGGGCGAAGGCGTGGTGCTGCGCTTTGCCAACCGGCGCGCGCTGCTCAGTGTGGGCAGCCAACCGGTGCGCTTTGAAGGCGCCAGCGCACCACAGTGCGACCTGCTGGACGGCACCACCCAAGACCTCAACCTGATGGCGCAAAGCGCGGCCGGCCGAGCGGGCATGTTCACGGTGACGCCCGGTGAAGCTTGGGACAGCAGCGCCAAGCTGCGCGCGGTGTACACGGCCCATGCGGCTTGGCTGCAGGTTGACGGCGAAGCGGGCTTGAGCCTGCCTGCCCACACCTTGGCCTACAGCGAGCAGGCGGCCCATCAACGCTGGCGCCTGACGCAGGCTCCTTCGGCCTCGCCTTCGGATTCACCCCGTTTGCCAGTCGCCTGGTGGATGCAGTTCAAACCCCGCACCCCATGAGCGCGCCGGGCCGTCCCAAGAGCGAATTCCGGAGTGCGCAGCACGAAGGCACTCCAGTCAGCGCGCCGGGCCGCCCCAAGAGCGAATTCCGGAGTGCGCAGCACGAAGGTACTCCAGTGAGCGCGCCATCCGCCCCCACCGTTTTGTGGCGCCATGCCCGGCTGGCCACCATGGCCGTCGGCAGCGCCTGGGGCTGGGTGGACAACGGCGCGGTGCTCACACAAGGCGACCGCATCGTCTGGCTGGGCCTTGATGGCCAGCTGCCACCGACCTTGTTACCCGACGCAGAACACGACTTGCAAGGCGCACTGGTGACACCGGGCCTGATCGACGCCCACACCCACCTGGTCTACGGCGGCGACCGCGCAGCCGAATTCGAGCTGCGCCTGCAAGGTGCCAGCTACGAAGACATCGCCCGAGCCGGTGGCGGCATTCGCAGCACGGTGGCCGCCACGCGCGCTGCCAGCGACGACAGCCTCTTTGCCAGCGCCGCCCAGCGCGCCCGGGTGTTGATGGCTGAGGGCGTCACCACGCTGGAAATCAAGTCCGGCTATGGCCTGAGCGCCGAGCACGAAGCACGCTGCCTGGGCGTGGCGCGGCGCATCGGGCAGCAACTGCCGCTGACCGTTCGCACCACGTCGCTGGCGGCCCACGCGCTGCCGCCCGAATACACCGGCCGCGCCGACGCCTACATCGACGACGCCTGCCAGTGGCTGGCCGCGCAGCACGCGGCAGGCCTGGTCGACGCGGTGGACGCCTTTTGCGAAAACATCGGCTTCACAGCGGCCCAGACCGAGCGCATCTTCCAGGCCGCGCAGGCCTTGGGCCTGCCCGTCAAACTGCATGCCGAGCAGCTGAGTGACCAGGGCGGCGCCGCGTTGGCAGCCCGTTACGGCGCCCTGAGCTGCGACCACCTGGAGCACCTGTCCGACAACGGCATTCGCGCCATGCAACAACACGGCAGCGTGGCGCTGTTGCTGCCCGGCGCTTACTACTTTTTGCGCGAAACCAAGCTGCCGCCGGTGCAGGCGCTGCGCGACGCCGGTGTGCCGATCGCCATTGCCACCGACCACAACCCGGGCTCGTCACCCTGCCTGAGCCTGCTGCTGATGCTGAACATGGCCTGCACGCTGTTTCGCTTGACGCCTGAAGAGGCCTGGCGTGGTGTCACCTGCCACGCCGCCCGCGCACTGGGCTTGTTGGACCGCGGCACCCTGGCGCCGGGCCAGCGCGCTGACTGGGTGGTCTGGGACGCCGAGCACCCGCGCGAAATGGCCTACCGCTTTGGCCACAACCCTTGCCGACGGGTGATCTTCGCCGGCACGGAAAGGCCGGCCGCATGAACACCGAGACATGAACACCGCCCCATGAATACCGACACCTACACCCTGACCCGCGGCAGCACACCGCTGCTGATCAGCCTGCCGCACGTGGGCAGTGCCTTTCCGGCCAGCCTGCAGGGGCGCTACACCCAGCGCGCGCTGCAGGCTGAAGACACCGACTGGTTCTTGGACCGCCTGTACGGCTTTGCCTTGGACCAGGGCGCCACGCTGATCGTGCCGCGCTACAGCCGTTACGTCGTTGACCTGAACCGCTCCAGCGACAACGCGCCGATGTACCCGGGGCAAAACAACACCGAGCTGTGCCCCACGCGCCACTTCACAGGCGACCCCATCTACCGTGCTGGCCAGGCGCCTGGCGACACCGAGATCGGGCAACGCGTGGCCACCTATTGGCAGCCTTACCACGACGCACTGCGCAACGAACTGGCGCTGCTGAAGGCCAGCCACGGCCACGCGGTGCTGTTTGACGCCCACAGCATCAAGAGCGAATTGCCCTGGCTCTTTGAAGGCACGCTGCCGCACCTGAACCTGGGCTGTGTCAACGGCAGCAGCTGCGCGCCCAGTTTGCGCGATGCGGTGGCTGCCGTCTGCGCGGCCCAAAACGACTTCAGCCATGTGGTGGACGGGCGCTTCAAGGGCGGCCACATCACGCGCCACTACGGCCAACCCGGCCAGGGTGTGCACGCGGTGCAGCTGGAAATGTGCTGGCGCGCCTACATGGACGAAACACCGCCCTACCGTTGGCACGACGCTCGCGCCGCTCAGGTCACACCTTTGCTGCAACGCAAGGTGCAGGCCCTGCTGGAATGGAAGCCATGAGCGCGCCGGGCTGCCCCAAGAGCGAATTCCGGAGTGCGCAGCACGAAGGTACGCCGGCAAACGGCTGGGCCGCTGTCCATGCGAAGACGGACGTGTGCAGCAAGGGGGCCCTCTGATGAGCAAGCCGCTGTGGGCCCCGTTGGCGTGGGTCTCAGGCGCCTGGGCACCCGACGTCTTGATGACCGTGAACAGCGCGGGCCGCTGGGCCGCCATCCAGCCCCACACACCGGCGCCTGCGCACGCACAGCATTTGCCCGGCCCGGTGATGCCAGCCTTGGTCAACGCCCACAGCCACGCCTTCCAGCGCGCTTTTGTCGGCCTGTCCGAACGCCGCGATGGCGACGTGGACAACTTCTGGAGCTGGCGCGACCGCATGTACGGCGTGGCGCTGCGCATCACGCCCGAACAGCTGCACGCGGTGGCCGTGCACCTGTACACCGAGCTGCTGGCCGGCGGCTACAGCCACACCTGCGAGTTCCACTACCTGCACCACAGCGTGACCGGCCAGCCCTATGCCGACGAGGCCACCATGAGCCGCGCGCTGGCGCAGGCTGCGGTGGACACCGGCATGGGCCTGACCTTGCTGCCGGTGCTCTACGAACGGGCCGGCTTTGCGCAGCCCGCCCTGCGCACCGACCAACGCCGCTTTGCCACCGACGTGACCCGCGTGCTGCGCCTGCGCGACGCGGTGCGCTCGTGGCGGCTGCCACGGGTGGACGCCGGCGTGGCCGTGCACTCCTTGCGCGCGGCCGCGCCAGCGTCGCTGCACGAGCTGGCGCGTTTGCTGCAAGGCGACCCCGGCCCGATCCACATCCACATCGCCGAACAAACCGGCGAAGTCGACGACTGCCTGGCCACCACCGGCGCGCGCCCGATCGAGTGGCTGACCCGCGAGCTGCCGCTGGACGCACGCTGGCAGCTGGTGCACGCCACCCACGCCACGCCCGGCGAGATTCAAGCGGTGGCGGCCAGTGGTGCTGGCGTGGTCATCTGCCCCGGCACCGAGGCCAACCTGGGCGACGGCCTGTGCGACCTGCCCGGTTGGCTGGCCAGCAGCACGCCCTTGTCGGTGGGCAGCGACAGCCAGGTCACCCGCAACTGGACCGAAGAATTGCGTTGGCTCGAATACGGCCAGCGCCTGGCTTTGCGCCAGCGCAATGTCGCCGCCCTGAGTGCTGGCCATGGTGCTGGCCAAAGCGCCACGGCAGCCCGCTTGGTCGAGCGCATGTTGCGTGGCGGCGCTGCCGCCGCTGGCTTCAGTGCCAGCGGCTTTTCAGTCGGCGCGCGGGCCGACTTGCTGGTGCTGAACAGCGCGGATGCCGCGATGACCGGCGTGCCCGACAGCCACCTGCTGGACGCCGCCGTCTTTGCCGCCAGCGGCCAACCGTTTGCCAGCACCTGGGTGGCTGGCCAGCAAGTTCAACCGGGCGACACGGCGCCCGCCATGCAGCGCGCCATGCAACAGCTGTGGTCACCAGCGGCCTGACCCGTTCGCCCCTGAACGAAGTCGAGCGCCTCACAGCGCGCCAAGCTGCTCGTCAGCGACGCATCGCTAAAAGATGTAGTACATTCATTCACCTCAGGGGTGAACAGAATGAACATCCAGTTCATCAGCGACAAGCTCAAGAAGACCTGTGAAGACAAAGCAGCCCGGCAGCGCGCCTATCAAAAGGACGCCGCCGACAAACTGGCCCAGAGGTTGGACGACCTTCGCGCCGCGGCCCACATGGACGTGCTGCGTTTGCTACCTGGCAGCTGGGAAGAACTGACCGGCGATCGCAAGGGCCAGTTCTCCTGCCGGCTCAACAAAAAGCTGCGGCTGGTGGTGCAACCCAGTCAACAGCCACCGCCCCACAAGTCCGACGGCGGCATGAATTGGGCCGCCATCGACGCCATCACCGTTCTTGAAGTGGTGAATTACCATGACTGACACATCGCTCACCTACACCCCGCAAGAGGTGTCGCCCCCGGGCAGCACCCTGCGCGACCTGATGGACGAACGCGCGCTGACGCAGCGTGAACTGGCCCACCGCCTGGGCAGGCCGGTGCAGGCCATCAATGAAATCCTGGGCGGAAAAAAAGAAATCACCGAAGAAACGGCCATTGAACTGGAACGCGTGCTGCAAGTGCCCGCGCAGTTCTGGCTGGTCCGTGAGTCGCATTACCGCGAATACCTGGCGCGCAAACGGCATGTGGCGGCCCGCAAGGCGCATGTGCCCTGGGTGGAACAGTTCCCGCTGAAGGCTCTGCAAGCGGCGGGCGTGCTGCCCGCAGGGCGCCTGAGTGCCGCCTTCAAGGAAGAACTGCTGGAACCCTTGCTGCGCTTCTTTGGCGTGGCCTCGCCCGAGGGCTGGGCGGCGCACTACCACCAGATGCAGGCCCAGTTCCGGCGTGCGCGCCCCGCCAGCCAAACCGACGTGGCCGCCATCACCGCCTGGCTGCGCCTGGGCGAACTGCAGGCGGCCCGCCTGCAGACGGCGGACTACAGCGCCGCTGCGCTGGAAGCAGCCTTGCCCGCCATGCGTGCGCTGACCCTGGCACCTGTGGCCGGCATCTGCCCAGGCCTGGTGCGCCTGTGCGGCCAGGCGGGCGTGGCACTGGTGTTTGTGCCCGCGCTGCCGGGCGCACATGTGTCTGGCGTGGCGCGTTGGGTGGCTGGCAAGCCGCTCATTCAGTTGTCAATGCTGGGCAAGTGGAACGACAGCTTCTGGTTCAGTTTCTTCCACGAAGTGGCGCACGTGCTGAAACACCCCACGCGCGCCATCTTTCTGGACGACGCAGCGGCAGGCGACAGCGTGGAAACCGCTGAAGAACTAGAAGCCAACCGCTTTGCCACCGACCAGCTGATACCGCGCGCCCAACAAGCCCTGCTGGACACCCTGCCGCTGGACGCCGCCCATGTGCAGCGCTTGGCTCAGCAACTGGGGCTGCACCCGGGCATCGTGGTGGGCCAGCTGCAGCACCGCAAGCGTGTGGGCTATGGCCACGCCTTGACGCGGCTGAAGGCCCGCTATGAACTCAATCCATGACTTTGACATGAAGGCCCGGCGGCATGCCCACCCTTGACTGGCTCAACCGCGAAGCCGCCTTCCGCACGGCGGCGCAAGTACCCACCCGCGTGCTGCGCCCGCACACCGCCGGGCACCACTTTGGCGAAGACGGCAGCAGCTGCGGCAACTTGCTGGTGCAAGGCGACAACCTGCAAGCCCTGAAGGCGCTGCTGCCCTTTTACCGCGGCCAGGTGAAGTGCATCTTCATCGACCCGCCCTACAACACCAAGAGCGCATTCGAGCACTACGACGACAACCTGGAGCATTCGCAGTGGCTGTCGATGATGCTGCCGCGGCTGCAGCTGCTGCGCGAGTTCTTGCGGGAAGACGGCAGCATCTGGGTGACCATTGACGACAACGAGGGACATTACCTCAAGGTTTTGATGGATGAGGTGTTTGGGCGGGGGAATTTCGTCACGAACTTCATTTGGCAGAAGGTCGATAGCCCAAACGACAACAAGGTATCAATCACCCCCGATCATGAATTCGTGCTGAGTTACGCCAAAGACTCAAGCAAAGCACTCTTCCACCGCAAGAGCGATCCGGGGCTGATCGATGCCTATGGGCAACGCGATGAATTCGGAAAGCCATACCGCGATCGGCTGCTGAAGAAGAACGGAAAAAACAGTCTTCGTGCGGATCGGCCGACTATGTTCTTTCCTCTCATAGCACCTGACGGATCAACGGTCTTGCCGGTCCATGACGATGGTCGGGAGGCGAACTGGGCGCTGGGTGTAAAGGGTGTTGCCGAAGCACAGACGAGCGGACGACTCATTTGGAAAAGGCGGGAACGGGGCGACGAGGCAGTGTGGGTCCCGTACACGCGGGAGTTCGCGCCCGACACACCAGAACGGCCCCATCCGACGATCTTGTTGGACGTGAAGACGTCTCGCCAAGCCAAAGCTCATCAACGTGATCTCCTTCCCAGCGCAGAGCAATTCGACACGGTCAAGCCTGAGCAATTGCTGGAACGAATTCTCGATATCGCCACCAACCCCAACGACCTCATCCTCGACAGCTTCCTCGGCAGCGGCACCACAGCTGCCGTCGCCCACAAGATGGGCCGTCGCTGGATCGGCATTGAAATGGGCGACCACGCCGTCACCCACTGCCTGCCGCGCCTGCAGAAAGTGCTAACCGGCGAACAAGGCGGCATCAGCACGGCGGTGAACTGGCAAGGCGGCGGCGGCTTCCAGATGCTGCAGCTGGGCGTGCCGCTGTTTGACAAAGCCGGCGACATCCACCCCGAGGTGCGCTTTGCCGACCTGGCCGCCTTCATCTGGCTGCGCGAAACCGGCGCTGCGCTGGCCACGCTGCAGCCCGGCACACCGCTGCTGGGCCGCCACGAAGGCAGCGCCTACTACCTGCTGTTCAACGGCGTGCTGGGCGACCAGCGCCCCGCCAGCGGCAACGTGCTGACCACCGCCGTGCTGGCCGCACTGCACCGCAACTGCGGGCACAGCGGCTACAGCGGGCACAGCGGCCCCAAGGTGGTTTACGGTGAAGCCTGCCGCCTGGGTGAAGCCCGCCTGGCAGCCGAAGGCATCACCTTCAAGCAACTGCCCCACGCCGTGCCACGCTGAGCCGCAGGAACCCTGGCTGAGGGCCGCAACGAGCCACTGCCAGCCACAGCGGGCCACAACGGACCACTGCGGGCCACTGCGAATGCACTGCAATGTGTCCTATTTTGGTTGACGTTCGTAAACTATAGGTGGACAATTTACGCATGGACACCGCCGCACTGGGCATTGCCGACGCCCTGTTCTCCAAAACCAAGCAGGCCGCCTTGGGCCTGCTGTTTGCGCAAGACCACGCCCCCGTGCACCTGCGCGAACTGGCGCGCCAGGCCGGTGTGTCGCCGGCCATGATGGCCAAGGAACTGCAGGTGCTGCTGCGCGCCGGCCTGGTGGCCGAAAAGCGCGACGGCAACCGCCGGCTCTTCAGCGCCGAACGCAGCAGCCCGGTGTTTGAAGAACTGGCCGCCATTGCGCGCAAAACCGTGGGTGTGGCCGCCGTGCTGCGCACCGTGCTGGCCGGTGTGGTCGGCGTGGATCAGGCCTTTGTCTTTGGTTCCGTGGCGCGCGGCACCGCGCACGCGGGCAGTGACGTGGACCTGTGGGTCACGGGCCACTGCGACTTCACCGCCCTGCTGGTCGCCTGCAGCCAAGCCGCCGCGCGGCTGGGGCGGCCTGTGAACCCAGTGCTGTACACCCCGCAAGAAGTGGCGGCACTGGTGCAAGAAGACAATCCGTTTCTGGCCCAGGTGCGGCAACAAGCACGCCTAACGCTTCAAGGGAGCGCAGATGACATTGTTAGAACACTTGGCCAACCTGCACAAGTCAGGCCAGCTGGTGGCCCACGCGCCCAGCCTGCCCGAACTGCGCCAGCACCTGGCCAACGCCGCCGACATGCTGGCTGACGCCCGCGTGAAAGAACTGTCTGCGTTGGGTCGTTTCAACGCCGCCTATGGCGCCAGCCATGCGCTGCTGACGGCCGCCGTGAAGATGCGCGGCCACCGGCCCGGCCATGCCAAGGGGCACCGGCAACTGCTGTTTGAGTTGCTGGACCAGCTGCTGCCCGCAGCAGCCGCCGCCCAACCCGTGTTGAGCCAGGCCCACGCGCTGCGCAACAAGGCCGAATACGACGGCGACCCGGTCAACGCCACGCCAGCACTGGTAGCTGCCGTGCTGGCCGCAGCCGCCAACGTAGACGAAGAAGTGCGCCTGGCCTTCAAAACCTACAGCGCCAACCCGCCGGTGGGCCCGCTATGAGCACGCCGGGCCGTTCCCAAGTGCTCATCCCGGCGTGCGCAGCACGAAGGGTAGTCCAGTGAGCACGCTGGCACTGAAGCGCTACCAGTCACAGGCGCTGGAAACGCTGGACACCTACCTGCGCGCAGCCAGCGTGCACGGCGCCCGCAGCGCGTTCGAAACCCTGACCGGCTACGGCTACAACATCCAGCCCTTTGGCGACACGCCCTGCGTCTGCTTGCGCATACCCACCGGGGGCGGCAAGACCTTGCTGGCCGCCCATGCCGTGGGCCGCATGCAGCGCGCATGGCCCACGCGGCACGCGCAGCCCCTGGCACTGTGGCTGGTGCCCAGCGACACCATCCGCAGCCAGACCCTGGCCGCGCTGGCCACACCCGGGCACCCCTTCCACACCGCCCTGGCCCAGGCTTGCGGCGAAGACGTGCGCGTGTGCGGTCTGGAAGACGTGGCCATCTTGTCGCCGCATGACTTTGACGCCCACGCCGTGGTGGTGGTGGCCACCATCCAGAGTTTCCGCGTGGAAGACACCGACCAGCGCAACGTCTACGCCTTCAGCGAAGCCTTTGAGCCGCACTTTCGCGGTCTGCCGCCCGCTGAACTGCAGGCCCTGCGCGACCTGCCCGACGCCCTGGTCACACAGGCAGACGCCGAAGGCACCAAGGCCGGCCGCGACATGCTGGCCCGCTTTGTGGGACAGACGCGCTGGAGCCTGGCCAACTGGCTGGCGCTGCGGCAGCCGTATGTCATCGTGGACGAGGCGCATAACACCAAAACAGAGCGCAGCTTTGAGGCCCTGAAACGGCTCAACCCGGCGCTCATTCTGGAACTCACGGCAACACCGGTGCCCAAGCGCACCAACGTGCTCTTTCATGTGTCGGCGCAGCAGCTGCAGGCCGAAGACATGATCAAGATGCCCATCGCGCTGATCGAGCACACACGCGGCTGGCAAGCCGCAGTGTTTGATGCCGTGCAGACCCAGCGCCTGCTAGAAGCCGAAGCGCTGCAGGAAGAAGCCGAGACGGGCGTGTACATCCGCCCTATCGTGCTGCTGCAGGCCCAGAACAGCACCGACCCTGTGAACGTGGACGTGCTGCGTGCGCACCTGGTGGACGAGCTGCACATTCCCGAAGAGCAAGTCAAAGTGGCCACAGGCACGCAGCGCGAGCTGGACGGCCTGAACCTGGCCGAACGCGGGCCGGTGCGCTACATCATCACCGTGCAGGCGCTGCGCGAAGGCTGGGACTGCCCCTTTGCCTACGTGCTGTGTTCGGTGCAGAACGTGCGGTCGGCCACCGCCATTGAACAGCTGCTGGGCCGCGTGTTGCGCATGCCCTATGCCAGCAGGCGAAAGCGCCCGGCTCTGAACAAGGCTTACGCACACGTTACCGAATCACAAACCGGCATGGCCGCCAATGCCCTGGCCGACCGCTTGATCGACGGCATGGGCTTTGACCCGCTGGACATGGCGTCCATGATTGCGCCGCAGCTGCCCTTGCCCAGCATGCAGAGCAGCGAGCGCGACGACGGGCCGCTGTTCACGGCCAGGACGGCACAGGCCGTGCCACAGCCTTCCATAACGGTGGACCTGCCCGCAGGCAAGCCGCTGCCTGCGGCCGTGACCGCTGCCATCGAACAAGGACAGGCCACCGTCAGCACCAGCCAGGACAGGCAGCGCGTGGTGCTGCGCGGCACCGTGGGCGAGACCTTGGCTGCACAACTGGTGGCCGCCCAGCCGCGCAAGCTGCGCGAGCAAGTCACCCAGCAAGTGGAGCGCCACAACGCGCTGGTGGCCGGCGCGTTGGCACCGGCCAACCGCGGCGAAGTGTTCGCCGCCGTGCCCCGCCTGAGCTACCGCATGCCCGGCGCGCAGCAGGCCGAACTGCAGTGGGCCCTGCTGGAACGCGACGCCGTGCTGGAAAGCGTGGACCTGAACCTGCTGAGCCAGCCCGTGCAATTGCACGGCTTCACCCTGGTGGAGCAGGGCACGCTGTGGGAGGTGTACCTGGACGGCAACCGCACCCGCGTTGGCCGCGGCGACGCCGCCCAACTGCCGCTGGACAGCGTGACCAGCAGCATCACCACAGAAGATCTGGCGCGTTGGCTGGCCGCAGAGCTGCAACACCCGGCGCGCAACGTGGCCTCAGACCTCACGCCAGCCCACCTGCGCGCCTTCACGCTGGCCTGTGTGCTGCACCTGGTGCACGAGCAGCATGTGCCCCTGCAGCAGTTGGCCCGCCACCAATACCCGCTGATGCAGCGGCTGGCGCTGCGCATTGAAGAACTGCGTGAAGCCGCGTCTCAAACCGCCTTCACCCAGCTGGTGCTGGACGGCGGCTGGCAACTGCAAAGCGGGCAAAGCGGGCCGGCATTCGAATTCCGCTTTGACCCACGCTGCTACCCGGTGCAGGGCAACAAGCGCTACAGCGGCAAGTTCAGATTCCCCAAGCACTTCTACCCCGTGCTGTCGGACCTGGAAGATGGCAGCGAAGAGTGGCGCTGCGCCATCGCCCTGGACGAGCACCCCCAGGTGGCGCGCTGGGTTCGCAACCTGGACTCTGACCCCGTGAATGGCTTCTGGCTGCCCACGGCTTCAGGCCGTTTCTACCCGGACTTTGTCTGCGAGCTGGTAGACGGCCGCGTCTTCGTGGCCGAGTACAAGGGCGATCACTTGCGCACAGCACTCAAGGAGATTCAGAAGGGACAAGTGGGCAAGGTCTGGGCCGACCGCAGTGCCGACAGGGCGGTATTTGCCATGCTCTACAAACTGGAACGCGGCATGAACCTGACCCAGCAGGTGGATGCGGCCTTGGCCTGAGAGCGTGTGCCGCATTCCGCCACATCCGCTCCTGCATTCCGAAGGGCGCCGCCGCGACAGAACCTCATCGGTTGAGTCAGAACAGCTGATCCTCACGCCGCACCATGCCGGCTTCCAACACCAGCAAGCGGCGCTTGGTGTCGGTGCCGCCGGGCGCTGAAAACCCGCCCAGGCGGCCGCCGGCTGCCAGCACGCGGTGGCACGGCACCACCAGCGGCCAGGGGTTGTGGCCCAGGGCCTGGCCGACCGCCCGCATGGCCGCCGGGTCGCCCAGGGCATTGGCCATTTCGCCGTAGGTGCAGGTCTGCCCTGGGTCCAGGGCCCGGGTGGCCACGTAGACCCGCAACTCGAAGCCTCGAATGCCGCTCAGGTCGAGCGGCAGCTCGCGCAGGTGGTGCGGCGAACCACCCAGGTGGGCTTGCATCTGCTCGATGGCCGCGGCCACGAAGGGCGGCCCTCCCTCGGGGTCATGCTCAGCCAGTGGTTGGCGTGCCAGCAGGTTGGCGCGCGTCAACGCTTCGCTGTGGTCTGGCAGGCGCACCTGGGTCAGGCCGTTGCCGTTCCAGGCCAGACCGCAGACCCCAAAAGCGGTCTCAAAGAGCCGGTAGTGGTGGGCGGTCAACATGGGCGGTCAACACGACAGGCGGCCATCCTCAGGACTTGCGCGAACCGCCGCCGGGCGACGGGGCCGTGTTGCGATCGCGCTGGCGCAACAGGTCGCTCAGGGCATTGAAGGCCCGGCCCAGCTGGCCCAGCTCGTCGCCGCGATCGGCCTTGACGCGTGCGTCTTCATAGTCGCCGTTCTTCAGGTCTTGCAGCGCATGCGTGACCAGGCGGATGGGCTTGGTGATGCCGCGGGACAGCCACCAAGCCACGGCCAGCACCAGGACACCTACCGCCAGGGCACCGGCCAGCAAATAGCCGTGCAACAGGTTCAGCGGGGTGCGCACGGTCAGGCGGTCCTCGGTGACCGCCACCACCCAGTCGTGCCCACCCACAGGGGCCAGCCCCGCCAGCACGGTGCGGCCGCTGACCACCGAGTCAAAGCTGATCGACGTGGGCGCTTGCAAGCCGCTGACCGCGCGGGCCAAGGCCTGTTCACCCATGCTGGGAATCTCGTCGCGCCGAAAGCGCTGGTCGGCGCGGATCTGGGCCTGGGTGGCGGGCGGCAGCGGCATCAGGCTGCGGTGGCGCAGGTCGGCGTGCGGGTGGGCGGTGACCACACCATCGGCATCAACGATGAAGCTGGTCAGGCGGTCATCGGCTTGGGTGTTCTTGCCCAGCGCCTGCGTCACCGCTGCGCCCGACACGCGCATCACCATCACACCCATCACGGCGCCGTTGGGGTCGCGAACCGGTTCGCTGCTGAAGACACTGCTGCTGCCCAGGGCAGCGCCCACCACCAGGCCGCTGGTGTAACCCTGGCCTCTCAGGGCGTTGGAAAAATAGGCCCGCAGCGCGTGGCTGCTGCCACTGCCCAGAGGCCCGCTGGCCGGCTCGGTGGTGACCTGGGCCACACCTTGGCCGTCGAGCAAAAGCACCGCTTGCACACCAGCGCCCGCCGCCACCAGCCGTTGCAGCCGTTCGCGCAGGGCTTGGCGCTGGGGTTCAGAAGGCTTGCTCAGGTAGGCCGCAGCCGCACCTTCTGAAGCCAGGGACTTCACCAGATGTCGGCTGTCGGCGATGACCCGCGCCACGTCGTCCGCGGTTTGGCTGGCCAGTTGGCGCAGGTAACGTTGCTCGGCCTGCACCAGCGCTTGCACGCTGCCGCTCAGGTTGAACCACGCCACGGCCACCATCGGCAGCACCGCCGCCAGCAGCATGGCCAGCGACAGCTTCATGGCCAACGGCCAGTTGGACGGCCAGACCAGGCTCTTCCAGCGCGGCTGCGCCAGTGTGCGACGCTCGGCCTGGGCCGACTCGTCGGCGGTCTTTTCGGGCACCGACTGGCTGATCTGCATGCGCCGCTGCGCAGCTTCAAAGCGCTGCAGGCTGGCCGGGTGATCGGCACACAGCGCCTGGCGAAACTCGGCCACGTTGCGGGGGCGCTTGTTGGGGTCGGTGTTCAAGGCCCAGTCGATGGCGCGCAGGAAGGCGTCGCCGTACACGTCGCGGCCGGCCTCGACCGCACGGCTGTAGGCCTTGGGATCCAGACGGCGCGTTTCGGCGTCGGGCGGCTTCTGGCCCGACACCGCCCAGTACAGCGTGGCGCCCAAGGCGTACAGGTCGGTCCAGGGGCCCTGTTCACCCAGGCCGTACTGTTCGATCGGTGCATAGCCCGGTGTCACCACCACCAGACCATGCGAGGCCACGGCCGCCGTCTGGCCAGCGCTGCCAAAGTCCAGCAACACCAGGCTGCCGTCGCTGCTGCGCACCTGGATGTTGTCGGGCTTGATGTCACGGTGCAAAAAACCGGCGCTGTGCACAGCCGCCAAGCCGTCCAGCAAGGGCAACAGCAGTTCCACCAGGGCCTTTTCGCCGATGTGCTTGTGCACCGGCCACCAGGCCTTCAGCGGCTCGCCCCTTTCCACCTCGAGCACCATGTAGGCGGTGTGCTTGGCCTCGAAGAAGCGCGCCACGCGAACGATGGCGCGGTGTCGAAACGCAGCCAGCGTGCGCGCTTCGACCAGGAAGCTGTCCAGCCCCTGGCTGTAACGCGCCAGGTGTTCGCTGGCCATCGGCGAGACGCTGCCGTCGCCGCCCCGAAAGACGATTTCGTGCGGCAGATATTCCTTGATCGCCACCGCTGCGTTCAGGTGCACGTCGGTGGCCAGGTAGGTGATGCCAAAACCGCCCTCGCCCAGCACGCCGTCGATGCGGTATTCGTGCAGCTGCACACCGGGCTTGAGGGCCATGGCCAATGACAACTGGGGCTGGCGCGCCTGCACGGCAGACCGGCCGCCGCGTGGCAGCACGATGGTGGCGTCGGCCCCGTCTTCCAGCACCGGGCGCAGAACCGCCTTGTCGCGTTCCAGGCTGATGTCGCTGTGGCGGCCCGGCGGGCGCTGGGGTGTGGTGCGGTCTTCGGCTTGAACTTCTGACACGGCGGGTGCAAGGCTGGCGTGCGAGGACGCGGTGGGGTGCAAATCATAGGCCGGCCCAACCGGTACCGGTGCGGTCAAAAAGGGCGAGCACCCAGGTCGGCACAATGCCGCGCATGACGCCCAGCGCAAACAACTGGTGGCCCGGCAGCGGCCTGGCCACCCTGATCCCTGAACCCAACGGCGGGCTGGCGCCCACCCCAGCCTATTGGCGCCACTGGCTGCAGCGGCCCGAACTGGCCTTGGTGGCAGAGTCCTGCCGCGCCGAAAAGGCCCTGCACCGCGCCCTGAACAGCATGCCGCTGCGGGCGGTGCCGGCCGGCGAAGTCAACGCGCTGGCTGACGCCGACACGGCCCAGAACTACCGCCATTTCCTGCAACTGCGCGACGCGGTGCAGTCGGCCGGCAGCCTGCAGCGTTGGCTGCTGGCGCTGTTTCGTTCGGGCCTGGTGACGGTGCCACCGCTGTTTGTGGACCTGGTCACACAGGCCATCGTGCAGCACCTGTTGGGGCCCCAGCCCGATGCCTTGACGGCCCGCGCCGCCGAGCTATTTTTCCGGCCGCAGCGCATCACCTTCGAGCAGGGTCGCGTGCTGGCCGCCGACCGCGCCACCTTGGAAGAACAGTCGCAGACCCAGGGCCTGGGGGAATTGGGGCGGCTGCTGGCCCAGGCGCAGATTCCCACCACGCGGCAGGACCTGGCCGTGCTGGGCGCAGACAACGACGCCCGCTACTGGCTGGACGCCCATGCCGAGCGCGCCGACCTGCGCAGCAGCCTGCTGCTGGACCTGACCCAGCAGCTCAAGACCGACGTCGGCCACGGCTTGCAGTTCACCCTGAACAACGCCCGCTCGGGCCTGAAGCCCTTGGCGCAGCTGATGCAAAGTTGGGTGCAACACCTGCTGGGCGTACAGGTCAGCATCGAACCCGTGCAGCGCATCGACGACCCGCAGTGGCGCTGGCATCTGGGTTTGGACGTGGAGTCCAGCGCGCTGCTCAACGACCTGTACGAAGGTCGTTCCGTGGACAGCGAGCGCATGGCCCGCTTGGTGAGCCTGTTCAAGCTGCAGTTTGCAAACCCGCACGAAATGCGCGCCGACGTGGCCGGCCGGCCGGTCTACCTGGGCCTGATGGCCAGCGCCGACGGCCAGCTGCGCATAAAGCCACAGAACCTGCTGCTCAACCTGCCGCTGGCCCGCGCCAGCTGAACGCGCGGGCAAAGCCCTGAGACAAGCGGGTTTACCCACCCAATTCGCTTGCGCCGGCGCGGGACGGTATGCATAATTCATGCATACTTTTTTTGTCAGAGGTGCCGATGGAAGCGACTGTCGCCGAGCGCGGGCAAATCACGCTGCCCAAGGCCGTGCGCGACGCCTTGGGCTTGACCAAGGGCAGCAAGCTGAAGATCGAACTTGAAGGCGGCCGCATCGTGCTGCGCAAGGACGTGGACGATGCGCTGTCCCGGGCCCGTGGCCGCCTGAAGCTGCCCGCTGGCGTGACCACCGACGACATCATGCGCGAGCTGCGTGGCCGCGCCCCGGGCGACCCCTACCCCGCGCCCTCGCCCGACGACGAGCGATGATTGCGGTCGACACCTCGGTGCTGGTCGATTTCATCGGCGAAGGGCCCGCCGCGGCCGCTGCCGAAGAAGCGCTGCGCGTGGCGCTGGCGGCCGGCCCTGTGGTGGCCTGCGAGGTGGTGGTCAGCGAGGTCGTGGCCGGCCTCGGCCACAGCAACGTCGTGATGGAAACGCTGGACGAGATCGGCGTGGTGTTCCTTCCGATGGAAATGCGCTCGGCGCTGCGGGCCGGCGAGATGCAACGCCGCTACCGCGCGCGGCTGCTGCAAGGCGGCGGCGCGCAGGCCGTGCGGCGCTCGGTGCCCGACTTCCTGATTGGCGCCCATGCCCTGCTGCAATGCCAGGGCCTCATCACCCATGACGCGGGCTTCTTCCGCGACTACTTCAAGGGGCTCAAGGTCATCGTGCCGAAAGCTTGAACCCCCATCATTCA
Organism: Rubrivivax sp.; assembly: GCA_043774975.1. Classification (GTDB taxonomy): domain Bacteria; phylum Pseudomonadota; class Gammaproteobacteria; order Burkholderiales; family Burkholderiaceae_C; genus Rubrivivax. The sequence goes on along the minus strand of JAYVSX010000001.1, from coordinate 2,912 downwards.
CCCCACTTTTGCCCGTTGGAGAACACCCCATGCTGCAAGCCTACCGTCAACACGCCGCCGAACGCGCCGCCCTCGGCATCCCGCCGCTGCCTCTGGATGCGAAGCAGACCGCCGCGCTGATCGAACTCATCAAGGCCCCGCCAGCTGGCGAAGAGACCTGTCTGATCGACCTGCTGACCCACCGTGTGCCGCCTGGCGTGGACGACGCGGCCAAGGTCAAGGCCAGCTTCCTGGCCGCGGTGGCGCACGGCGAACTGAGCGTGGCGCTGCTCAGCAAGACCAAGGCCACCGAACTGCTGGGCACCATGGTCGGCGGCTACAACGTGCACCCGCTGATTGAGCTGCTGGACGACGCCGCCGTGGCCCCCATTGCCGCGGCCGCGCTGAAGAAAACGCTGCTGATGTTTGACTTTTTCAACGACGTGGCCACCAAGGCCACGGCGGGCAATGCCCACGCCAAGGACGTGATGCAAAGCTGGGCCAACGCCGAGTGGTTCACCAGCCGCCCTGAAGTGCCCAAGACCATCACCGTCACCGTCTTCAAGGTGCCTGGCGAAACCAACACCGACGACCTGAGCCCCGCGCCCGACGCCTGGAGCCGCCCGGACATCCCCTTGCACTACCTGGCGATGCTGAAGAACACCCGCGAAGGCACCGCCTTCAAGCCCGAAGAAGACGGCAAACGCGGGCCCATGCAGTTCATTGAAGACCTGAAGAAAAAGGGCCACCTGGTGGCCTATGTGGGCGACGTGGTGGGCACCGGCTCTTCACGCAAGAGCGCCACCAACAGCGTCATCTGGGCCACCGGCCAGGACATCCCGTTTGTGCCCAACAAGCGCTTTGGCGGTGTCACGCTGGGCGGCAAGATTGCCCCGATCTTCTTCAACACCCAGGAAGACAGCGGCGCGCTGCCGATTGAAGTGGACGTCAGCCAGATGGAGACCGGCGACGTGATCGACATCCACCCCTACGACGGCAAGATCACCAAGGGCGGCCAAGCGCTGGTCAGTTTTAACCTGCGCAGCGACGTGCTGTTCGACGAAGTGCGCGCCGGTGGCCGCATCAACCTGATCATTGGCCGCAGCCTCACCGCCAAGGCCCGCGAATTCCTGGGCCTGGCCGCCAGCACCACCTTCCGCTTGCCTGCGCCGCCCGCCGTCACCCAAGCCGGCTTCACGCTGGCCCAGAAGATGGTGGGCCGTGCGGTCGGTTTGCCAGAAGGCCAGGGCGTGCGCCCCGGCACCTATTGCGAACCGCGAATGACCACCGTGGGCAGCCAGGACACCACCGGCCCGATGACGCGCGACGAACTGAAAGACCTGGCTTGCCTGGGCTTCAGCGCTGACCTGGTGATGCAAAGCTTTTGCCACACCAGCGCCTACCCGAAGTCGGTGGACGTGAAGACCCACCGCGAATTGCCCGCCTTCATGAGCAACCGCGGCGGCGTGTCCTTGCGCCCGGGCGACGGCGTCATCCACAGCTGGCTCAACCGCCTGCTGCTGCCCGACACCGTGGGCACCGGCGGCGACAGCCACACACGCTTTCCGATCGGCATCAGCTTTCCCGCCGGCTCGGGTTTGGTGGCATTCGGCGCCGCCACCGGCGTGATGCCGCTGGACATGCCGCAGAGCGTGCTGGTGCGCTTCAAGGGCGAAATGCAGCCCGGCGTGACGCTGCGCGACCTGGTGCACGCGATTCCGCTTTACGCCATCAAGAAGGGCTTGCTGACGGTGGCCAAGGCCGGCAAGGTCAACGCCTTCTCAGGCCGCATCCTGGAAATTGAAGGCTTGCCCAACCTGAAGGTCGAACAGGCCTTTGAGCTCAGCGACGCCAGCGCCGAACGCAGCGCCGCCGGCTGCACCATCCAGCTCAACCCCGAGCCGATCAAGGAATACCTGACCAGCAACGTGGTGCTGATGAAGAACATGATCGCCAACGGTTATGCCGACGCCCGCACACTGGAGCGCCGCATCGCCAAGGTTGAAGCCTGGCTGGCCAACCCGCAGCTGCTGCAAGCCGACAAGGACGCCGAGTACGCCGAGGTCATCGAGATCGACCTGGCTGACATCAAGGAGCCCATCCTGTGCTGCCCCAACGACCCGGACGACGCCAAGTTCCTGTCTGACGTGGCCGGCACCAAGATCGACGAAGCCTTCATCGGCAGCTGCATGACCAACATCGGCCACTTCCGCGCCGCCGCCAAGCTGCTGGCCGGGCAACGCGACATACCCGTCAAGTTGTGGGTGGCCCCGCCCACCAAGATGGACCAGAGCGAGCTGATCAAGGAAGGTCACTACGCCAACTTTGGCGCCGCCGGTGCACGCACCGAACAGCCCGGCTGCAGCCTGTGCATGGGCAACCAGGCGCAGGTGCGCGAAGGCGCCACGGTGGTGTCGACCAGCACGCGCAACTTCCCGAATCGGCTGGGCAAGAACACCAATGTGTACTTGGCTTCGGCCGAGTTGACCGCCATTGCTTCACGCCTGGGCCACATCCCCAGCGTGGCCGAGTACCACGCGGCGATGGGGGTGGTGAACAAGGACGGGGCGTCGATCTACCAGTACCTGAACTTTGATCAGATTGAGGAGTATGCGGAGACGGCCAAGGGCTTAACGGCGTAGAGCCCGCTCACTTCTTCCAGCAAGAGCCCGCCTTGGCGGGCTCGTTTTTGTGGCGTGCTGAATGGCGCCAATGGGTCTATGGATTGAAGCGATTGCCAATCGGCAAATGAGCCCAACAGCATGTCCATCAGGGCCTGCGGTTTCAGACCCACTGCCGCAACTCGGTCTTCAACACCTTGCCGTAGTTGTTCTTGGGCAGCGCGGCCAGCCAGCGGTAGTGCTTGGGCCGCTTGAAGCGCGCCATGTGGGCCAGGCAGTGTGCGTCCAGCGCGGCGGCATCAACCGCAGCGC